>JAFSOM010000241.1 GCA_017447005.1 Oscillibacter sp. | reverse complement strand
GCATGAGTTGGTCAACGACCGGAAGCGGCGCGTTGGCTCAGGTTGCCGCGCTTTCTATCAATGGAGAGCTTCATAACTGGTTGCTGACTAATTATTTGCCCTCCATTTCAAATCGTTCCGCTTAAATGTTCAACCGCTCAGATGGAAAAAATGTCGGCCTGTTGCTCTGGGGCAACGTCGGCACGGGCAAGACGTTCGCGGCGCACTGCGTCTGTAATGAGCTTCTCCAGCGTGACGAGCCTGTTTCCGTGTTCATTACGTCCCTGTCCCGCGTCCTCAATTCCGGCTGGGACAAGAGCGAAACTGTGACCCGCGTCCGCAACGCGCCGTTAGTGGTATTCGATGACCTTGGCGCGGAGCGTTCCAGCGAATACGCCCTTGAAAATGTGTTCATGCTGGTAGATGAGCGTTACCGGGCGCGGAAACCGACGATTGTCACAACCAATCTGACGCTCAACGAACTGAAAAACCCGCAGGACATGAGCCGCAGGCGCGTTTATGACCGGATTCTTGAAATGTGCGTTCCGATTTACTTTGACGGCCCGTCGCGGCGGCGGGAAACTGTGGATGACAAGTTGCTCATCATGCGGGAACTGACCGCTGAAGAGACATGAAAAAGCCCCATATCCGGCGAACCAACCAAAGCCACCGGATATGAAGCTATAGAACACACCAACCCCGGAGGGCGGCGGTGAACACAGTATACGCCGCTCTCCCACAAAAAGCAAGGAGAAATTATATGAAAATCAGCCAAAGCGCAAACATGACCAGACTGGCCGACAACATCCGCCGTCATGTGAATGCACGGGAAGCGGGCTTGTAGGAGTTCCGTTTCAAGGGCAAGCCGGAGGGAACCGCCGCCGTGACGCGCTATCCGAATCTGCTGGCGGAAATCGTGGCCCTTCAAACGCCCTTTTTCGATATTCCGTTGGAAAAGTTCGCCGACGCCGCGAATGTCAGCTATCCGGTTTTCGCCGCCGTCATTGAGGATGGAGAAACCCTGACGCTGGAAGAAATGCGCGGTATGCAAAAGCTGATTGCGTCGCATGAGTGCGCCGCCCATAGCGCCGGATGTTATGACGCGCTGTCGCTGGACTACCTGTGTTCCCCTGCGCTGTCCTGCATTGATATGCGCACGAATAAGGGGAAGTTTCTCCGCTGGAAGTTTACGCAGACCAAAGAAGAAGCGTTTTCCTGCGCATACGGTTTTTTGAGCGAAGGCGAAAAATTCCGGGTGGAGGTTGAACGCATCTCTTTTGACAACAACGATGCGTGTTTCATTTACGCTGGATTCCGTCAGGCAATGAACGGATTGAAAAGCGCTATCTGGAAGGCCGATTCTCTCCGCAGAATCGTGGAGGCGATAGAGAGCGACCGCAAGCGCAAACGCCAACGCCCCGCACGGCGGGAACGCCGTTTTGAACGGGAGGTGACGGTATGACTGTCAAGGAAAGCGCACTCGATACCGCAAAGACGCTGGAAGCTCTGTTATGCGCGCTCCGCGAATACTCGAATGACCCCGCCGCCCCCCGTGAGCATATTAACCTGCTGTTGAGCCTTGCCTATGAACTGGTTGACCCGATTATCTGCGGCATTGACAGCGAAATGGAAGCGATGAAAGCCGCGAAAACTCTCGCCGCCGATTAAGTCCACGCGCCGGAACTGCTCCATACCAACCGTAAGGAAGGTTTGGCGGATTTATTCCCTCAAACCTTCCTTTGAGACACGAAGGAGAATCTTCATGCGTGATATTATGAAATATGCCGAACAGGGTGAAAAGCGAATTTCTGATGGCTACAGACTGCGTATGCCTGAAGTTCTTATACTTCGGGATATGGCGAAAGGCAACGACCCTGACGGCGTGTATCGGGCGATTGAAATTGCTTTCCACGCCGGATGTGAAGCGGGAGCGCGGGCCGCCAAGAAAAATGTGGGGGGGGGCGGTAAGGCCGTGAGAATCGCCCGCCTGTCATGGGTTCGCGTGACGGCCTGTCCGAAAGAACCGATGGCGCGACCGCCGCCGTGATGAAAACAAAATAAAAGCCGTCCCGTTTCCGGGACAGCCTCCCGATATGGTGAGTGATGGAGTAGACGCCTTTATTTTACCATACCGGGGGCTTTTGCGCAATGGGGACGGAAAAACAAACAAATGAAGAATTGGCGGCGGCTATCCGCGCCGGACAAAAGGAGCTTCTCCCGCAACTGTGGAATCAGGTGGAGCGTTTCGTTGTGCGTCAGGCGTCGCGGGTAATGACACTCTCCGGTGGGTTCGGCGGCGGGGCGGAGTTTGAGGATTTGTACCAGTCCGGTTATCTGGCTCTTGTTGCCGCCGTGGAGGGTTATGACCCGGAACGGGGGATGTCCTTCATAGGCTATCTGGCGTTCACACTGAAGACGGCCTTTGCGGAGGTTGGCGGCATTCGGAACGCGAGGCAAGCGAATGACGCTCTCCGCCACGCCGGAAGTCTGGACGCGCCTGTTGGAGACGATGACGGCGACGCCACACTTGCGGACATGATACCCGCCGCCGCCCCGGAGCCGGAAGATTTGGCGGTCGAATCGCTGTACATACGACAGCTTCATGACGCGCTGGAAGCGGCGATGCGCGACCTGTCGCACCCACAGCGCGACATTCTCCGTCGCCGCTACTACGGCGGACAGACGCAGGCGACTATAGCCGCCGCGCTGGGCTGTACGGGCGCGGGCGTCAGCGAACAGGAACGCGCCGCGCTTGACCGCCTCTACAGAGCGCGAACCGTCAACGGCTTGTCGGAGTTTCTGGAAACCCACACAAACTACTATCAGGCTGTCGGCCCCGGAACTTTCCAGCGCACAGGAACATCGGCGGTGGAGAAAATCGTACTCAAACGGGAACAGCTGGCGCAAAAATGGCTTAGGGCGCATGAAATGACAAAAGGGGGCGGGAATTGCGATGAAACGGACAGGCAATGAACCGGAAATCCCAAACGAGACGGCGGAACCCTTAGCGCAGCGTTTTCGTGACGCGCTGGAAAGGGGATTGAAGGAACTGAAAAGCTACTCCATTCCGCCGTGCGCCGTTACGGATGAGGCGAGACGCGCCGTGGAAACCCGGCTGTACAATCTTCCCTGCCTATATGAGACGCTGGAAGGCGCTGACGGTCTGGACGCGCTTCTAATCTCACAGGAAATCCGGCGAGTGGAAGGAGCGTTGGAATCTATCCGCGGGGACAAATATTTCCCTCTTATCGTGTTCAGATACTTTCAGGGGGCGAATGCGCGTCAGGCGGCGAGGGAGCTTGACTGTGACCAATCCACCGTATGGCGCAACCGCGACCGTCTGCTTGACGCGTTGGCCTTGCGCCTGATGGGGACGGCGGCTTGGGAAACCATAGTCATGCCGCAACTTTTGAGTAACGCGGAGGAGGCGTCGAAATGAACAAGGGAACGCGCAACGATATTGACGGCATTATCAGGACAGCGATAGAGGCGGGGAGACTTTCGGCGGAACGCGCCCCCAAAGATGCGTACAAGGCCACGGAACGCCGCCTTTACGCGCTGGCGGACATTCGCGTAAAACTGGCGGATGACCGGGAATCGTTGGAGGAGTTGAAAAAATACGGCACGGAAAATAAAAGCCGCGCTGTTACGCATTTTCTGAAATTTGGAAAGCAACTGACGCCTGAAGAAGCGTTGGCGGCGGTTACGCAGGATTTGGAAGCGGCGATTGCCGCTGACGAACACGAAATTGAAGTCATGGAACGCGCCCTTGCTTCTATCGCCGACGATGAGCGCTATGAGTGCGTAGCGGGAAGATATTTCGACTTGATGACGGATGAGGAAATTGCGGAGCGGATTTCGTGCGACCCTTCTACCGTCTGGAGGAATCGGAAACGGCTGGTACAGCGGCTTGCCGTGCGGCTCTACGGCGCGGAGGCCGCGCTGTAACAATAAATCCTGTGCGGATGGTTGGACAAAGGTTAGACAAAAGTTAGTCAAAATCGGTACACGTTTAGTATACTCTTGGTATACATTCGGTATCAAATTCGATACCGAAAACGTGACCGAAAATGTGACCGAAAGTGGAAAGGAACAAAGGCTACATTACCATTCGACGTTACCTTTGCGGAACAACTCAAATCCTCCGAAACGTGAAAAAATAGGCGCGGCAACAGGCGCGACCGCCGCCGTGCGAAACAAAATCAAATTCGCATCCAACGTGTGGCAAAGCCTGATTCCGTGCGGATTTCAGGGCTTTCAGCGGAGGCGAAATCAGATGCGTTTGCGGCGTCACGCCATGCGTCCGCCGCCGATTGAAAAAAGGTACTGTGAAGCCCCGAAACCGAGTGCGGGGCGGACGACCCCGAAAGCCGCGTAGTCACAATAACAAAAATTCGGGGGTTTCGTTGCGTCTTCTTACGGGCGCAGGAATGGCGCGGACGCTTCACGGACATTTCACGGACGCTAAAACGCCGTTATCCTTCCTCCGGCTCTCCGAAAACGGCGTCATAGTTCTCCGTGTTGACGCAGTCCGGGTGCGCGTCCATGAACGCGAACGCCTCCCGTTCCTCCACCACGCGTGCGGAAACGCCGTCGCCCTCTCTTTCATCCACGAGAAAGAACGCTCCTTTCACGGTTCTGTAGAGCGCGGCCTTCCCCATGATTCCGTCGTAGGCGCACAGTTCCGTTGACTTCTCCGGGACGTACTGCCTGCCGCCAATGTAGTAGCGTTTCATTGTTCCGCCGCCTTTCGTCTGATTTCCTCTGGTATACATCATCCGCCGCCCCGCGTCAAGCCTCCCGTACCCTACTTTTGCCCTACCTTTGCCACATGGGAGAAAAACGCGCGTGGGCGCGGATTTGTCCGCGTCCTGACGTGAAAGCAAATCTTGAAACGGAGAAGGTGAGCGAATGACTTTTGAACTGTACTGGAGCCTGAAAAAAGCAGGCGCATTTCTTAAATTGGCTATCATGGCTTTAGGTGTCATCGTGATTATCATCCAAAGTCGTTTGCGCTGACGGATTTGCCAACGGCGGCGGGATGTTGCCCAAAATCCCAAACGTTTGGGATTTGTCCTGCCGACGACAAGCCGCATTTGAAATGCGGGCAGTGCGCCAAAGCCGCAAATGACCAAACGTTTGGACATTTGCAAAACGGGAGCGGGAAGCTCCCACCGCCGTTGGAATGGCCACTATCGACGCCGCTCCGACAAAGCCCGGATTTGAAATCAGACCTTTCGCCGCCGTCAGAACGGCTTTTACAATCCTCGTCCACGGCAAAGCCCGCATTTGAAATGCGACCTTTTGCCGTCCAGCGGCGGACTTCCGGCCCCATATCGGGCCGAAAGCGGCGGCGGGTATAGGAGATACCCCCGCGCGGGAAAAACGCCGTGGCGGTCACGGAAACGCCGAACCGGAAGCGGCGGGACTTTCTCCCGCTCCTCCCCGCGTCTCCCGGACATAGCCGCGCCGCTGGCCTGTCCCGCCGCCACTGAATTTCCCGATTTGAAATCGGAAAACCCCGCCGCCCGTCCCTCTCCCGCCGCCGTATCCGATACCCGCCGAATTTCGGCATTTCAAATGCGGAAATTCCGCTATCTCATGGGAAAGACGCGCATTTCAGATTAACGCCTTCCGAAGTCAGAGAAAGTTTTCCCGCCGCCTTTTGAAATCCGTCCGCGCTGTCGGGTTTTCCCTGACGCGGCGCGTCAAATACGAATGCGCGTTCGTATTTGACCTTCCAAAAGTCCAAACGTTTGGACATTCCCGCCGCCGAGTTTCCGCATTTGAAATGCCGAAACTCCCGCCGCCGAGACGGGCAACCTGCCAATTTGTCATTTTGCCGCGACCGCCGCCGCGCCTTCCGGCCCGTGATGGTGTGCGCGTCCCGCCGCCGCGCTTATTTTGCGAAACGCGACGTTTTTTGTCAACCGCTCCAAAAATCAAAAATTTTCCCGACGCCCCCTTGACAAATGTTTACAGGCTGTGATATGCTGACACCGTGAACGCATGACCTCTGCAAAGGCCGTGCGGGACAACCAGTGTAGTTACTGCTGCACGGCATAATTATCCTATGACACCCTTGCAGGGGTGTTATTGGCGGGCTTGCGCTTGCGTAAGTCCGGCGCCGTTCTTTGCAGTAACAGGGAACGGCGCGAATTTTTTGCCCGTTCCCTGTGCGGATTCAAGGAGGTGCATGATGGGAACTGGCATTCACGGCGTCCCCACGCCTTACGACGGGGGCGGCGGAAGGAGACGGAAGCGCAAGAAGGGCTTCCTGCG
>JAFSOM010000240.1 GCA_017447005.1 Oscillibacter sp. | reverse complement strand
GCCTCTCAGGAGACGGCATGACTGCCCTTGCGCGTCGCGCCGTCCCGATAGACGTAGACTTGCCATCGGTTTCCCTTCATGCTGTCGCCTCTTTCAACGCCTTCTTATCGCCGAAACCCTGTCCGGCCTGATAACCGTCGGAAAACGCGCCGCTCGACGCGTTGTAGGTCGCGTTCCACGTCTTCGCTTTCGCTCCCTGCGTAAGAGAAGTCAGGAAATCGGACACTTCTTTCGGAACTGACATGACCAGCCCCCAGCTTTCGCGGTTGCTTTCGGCGTTCCCGCTTTCCGCTTCTTCGCCAGCCAGCGTTTCCCGCTCCTGCTTATCGTAGGCGTTTTGCAGACCCTGAGCGAATCCGATTCCGTAGGTAATGCACTCCGCACGAATGGCGTCCGCGTTGAATATGCCTTTGAGCCGCGCCTTGCGGTCGGCGTTTTGCCGCTTCACGAATCCGATGGCGTAGCCGTACACTTCCACGCAGACTTCCAAATCGTCGGGAAAACCGACAAACCCACTGTTGTACGTCCGCTTGCCCTTTTTGCTGTTCGTGAAAGGCTCACAGCAGTAATGGCTTGCGATAACCTCGGCGAGCGTAATCATCCACGGGTCGGAACGCTTCGTCGCAGTCCAGTCCGTGATGGTCTTGGCAACCTCTTTGGGAGCCTCCACGCAGTCCGCTTCCCGCAGTTTGTGCTTCGCCATGAGCTGACGCGCCCGGAGAAGCGCGGATTTCGCCTCGTTCTCGTTCGGGCTGGTCGCCAGCGCGAGCAGTTTTCTGATTTTGCCCCTGATGTCGTTCATGCCGCACTCGTTCCTTTCTGTTCGTTCCGAATGGCATACGTCTTGCCGCTGTGTTCAAAGTACAGATGTTCCCCGGATTTGGTCGTCTGAATAGCCGCCGCCGAATCGAGGCGTTTCATGTTCAGCGCGTACAGCATACCGGAAAGAGCCTCATACGGCGTTTTCTTGTCGCTGTATCCGAATTTCTCATTCGTTTCGAGACAAACCACCCAAATCATATCTCATTCCTCCTTGTCATGCTTGTTGCTCTGCGCGGCTTGACAAGCCGCGCCGCCAATCCGGATGATGAGCGCAAGCGGAATCCAGCGGCCCGTTATTAGCGAATCCTCCCTTTTCGCGGCGGCCTCTGTCACGCAGGCCGCCGCGTTCGGTTTGTTACTCGGTCAGGGCTTTCGTCTCCACGTTTGCGATTTTGGCGGCGAGCGAAAGAACCTGCGTCTCGTAATCCGGCAATTCTTCCGGCTCATTGAACGCCGCCAGAAAGTCCTCGTCCGTCGGGAGCGCGTCCAGCGACCATTTCGCTTTCAGAATCACGCAATGATAGCTGCTGGTTTCCCTGTTACGGAGGAAATAGAAGCGGTCTTCCGGCGTCAGCGGTCTGTCCGTATTGAAGCCCTTGAAGCCCTCGAACGTCCCCGCGTCCAAGTCGATAACCCACGCCCATTCGCAGAACAAACTGTCCGCCGCGAACGAGATTTCGTTATTGAGCTTAATGCCGTCCGGCGCGTTCATGATGACGTTCAGGATTTCCGAACCGGTGTCCCGCGTCAGCGCGGGGTATTCTTCCTGCCAGTTTTCAAGTTCTCCGCTCTCAATGCGGCGGTTGATTGCGTCAGCCTCGGCTTCCGTAATCCACTGCGCGGCGCGGACTTTCGCGGCGAATTTCTCCCGCTCGATTTTGTCCGCGATACGGCGGGCGAAATTCAGGCACGTCAGGCCCTGCCCGTCAGGATAGCCGTCCCACTGTCCGTACTGCGTGACCTTGTATTCGCCGTTGATGTAGACTGCCGTCAAATGTCTGGTTCCCATAATTCGTTACTCCTTCGGTTTACCATATTCCCGGCTCGCGTATCCGTTTTCCGTGAGCCAATTAGCGACTAAATGCCGATGACAGAATTTGTTGGGGCTTTCGTAGCGAACAAGCGCGAAATCCCCGCCGCCGGTGAGCGGAAAGCTCACGGAGAACCGTATCGGCGTCGAGGAGGCCAAGAATTTGCCTCCGGCATTCCTTTATTGCAGTTCCGAAAGTTCCTTCATGGTCGCGTAGGTGTAGCCGTGCTTTTCGTGGGCGGCGCGGCTGTCCTTTTCGATTTCGTCCAGCAATGACTCCATCATCGCCTTTTCGCTGTCGGTTTGCGCTTTCGCCGACAAAGCCGTATAGAGGCCGTAGATGCGGAGAAGCTCGGAGCGGAATTTGCGGAAAGCCTTGGCTGGATTTGCGCCGGACTGTTCCGCCGTTTCCATCTCTTGCAGAATTTCCTTCGCGGCAAGACGGATGTCGTTGATTTTGTCCTGAAGAGGATTGACGCACATCCGGCTCAACGTAGTCTCCACAGCGGGAATGTCCGAGGGCTTCTGCCATAGATAGCATTTCAGCGCCAGCAAATCGACGGACTCCACCGCCGCGTGGCCTTCCAGCCACGCTTTCGCCCGCGCAATCGGATAGTAGTTGAGGTACTTTCTGTCCGACACGCCGACGCTCTTGCGGAGTT
>JAFSOM010000239.1 GCA_017447005.1 Oscillibacter sp. | reverse complement strand
TGGTCAACGTGGCCGATAGTGCCGATGTTGACATGGGGTTTCGTTCTCTCGAACTTTTGCTTTGCCATTGGTGTTTCCTCCTGTTTGGATGATAGCGTGATAAAGACAGCGACGGAATCTTGTGCTGTCTATTCTACATGATTTTTCCGGGAATTGCAAGCCCTATTCGGGGGCGTCACGGGAAAACGGCGGGACAACTTAACGGTGTCCGTGGGCCTCCTCGATTTTCTCCCGGATGTTGCGCGGAATCTCGGTGTAGTGACTGGGTTCCATGGTGTACTGTCCGCGCCCTTGGGTACGGGAGCGCAAGTCGGTGGCGTAGCCGAACATCTCCGCGAGCGGTACGTTGGCGTCAATCTGCTGCGCGCCGTTGCGGGCTTCCAGCTTGGTGATTTGACCGCGCCGTGCGTTCAAATCGCCGATAACGTCGCCCATATACTCGTCGGGCACGATAACGCTGACTTTCATAATCGGCTCCAGCAAAGTGGGGTCGGCCTTGCGGCAGGCGTCCTTGAAGGCCATGGAACCGGCGATTTTGAAGGCCATTTCGGACGAGTCGACCTCGTGGAAAGACCCGTCGTAAAGCGTGACCTTGACATCCACGACGGGGAATCCGGCGATTACTCCGGCGTTCATGGCGCCTTGGATTCCGGCGTCAACAGCGGGGATATATTCTTTCGGAATCGCGCCGCCGACAACCTCGTTGACGAACTCGTAACCCTTGCCGGGTTCGTTGGGTTCGACGCGGATTTTGACGTGTCCGTACTGGCCCTTGCCGCCGGTCTGACGTGCGTACTTGGTCTCCTGCTCCACGGCGCGCTTGATGGTCTCCTTGTAGGCTACCTGCGGCGCGCCGACGTTGGCCTCTACCTTGAACTCTCTCAGAAGACGGTCAACGATAATTTCAAGGTGCAGTTCGCCCATTCCGGCGATGATGGTCTGTCCGGTCTCCTCGTCGGTGTACGTGCGGAACGTGGGGTCTTCCTCGGCGAGTTTCATGAGGCCGATGGTCATTTTTTCCTGTCCGGCCTTGGTTTTCGGCTCAATGGCGACGCGAATCACGGGTTCCGGGAACTCCATGGATTCCAGAATAATGGGGCGCTTCTCGTCACAAAGCGTGTCGCCGGTGGTGGTACGCTTCAGGCCTACGGCGGCCTCGATGTCGCCCGCGTACACGTCCTCAATATCCTCGCGGTGGTTGGCGTGCATTTGCAGAATGCGGCCCATACGCTCGCGGATGTTCTTGGTGGAATTGTAGACGGTGGCGCCGTTGGACAGGTGTCCGGAGTAGACGCGGAAGAAGCACAGCCGCCCGACAAACGGGTCGGTCATGATTTTGAAGGCCAGCGCGGAGAAAGGCTCATCGTCCCCGGCCTTGCGCTCCTCTTCCTTATCGCTCTTCGGATTCACGCCGCGAATGGCGGGAATGTCCAGCGGGGACGGCATATAGTCTACGATAGCGTCAAGGAGTTTCTGCACGCCCTTGTTGCGGTACGACGTTCCGCACGTGACGGGCACCATCTGATTGGAGACAGTCGCGGCGCGTATCGCGGCCCGAATGCGCGACGGCTCGACGGCTTTGCCCTCTAACATATCCTCCATAATGGAATCGTCCATCATGGAAACGGCGTCAAGGAGCTTTTCGCGGTACTCTTGCGCGAGTTTCTCCATCTCGACGGGTATCGGCTCGATACGCATATCTTTGCCGAGGTCGTCATAGTACACGTCGGCGTTCATCTCCACGAGGTCGATGATACCCCGGAAGGTGTCCTCCGCGCCGATAGGCAGTTGAATCGGGACGGCTTCGCACTTGAGGCGGTCGCGCACCATGCGCAGGACGTTGAAGAAGTCCGCGCCCATGATGTCCATCTTGTTGACGTAAATCATACGCGGGACGCGGTAGGTGTCGGCCTGACGCCAGACGGTTTCCGATTGCGGCTCAACGCCGCCCTTGGCGCATAACACCGTAACGGAACCGTCCAGCACGCGTAACGAACGCTCGACTTCTACCGTAAAGTCGACGTGTCCGGGCGTGTCGATGATGTTAATACGGGTCTGGGGGAACTGGTTGTCGCTCCCCGACCAGTAGCACGTCGTCGCGGCGGACGTAATGGTGATTCCGCGCTCCTGTTCTTGGGCCATCCAGTCCATGGTGGCCGTGCCGTCGTGGGTTTCGCCGATTTTGTAGTTGACGCCCGTGTAGAACAGGATACGCTCTGTGGTAGTGGTTTTCCCCGCGTCAATATGGGCCATAATGCCGATATTGCGGGTGTTTTCAAGCGAGGTTTTTCTCATAAGCATTCACTCCGCAAAATAAAGGAATATGGCGGAAACGGGGCATGAATTACCACCGGAAATGCGCGAAAGCCTTATTCGCTTCCGCGGTCTTGTGCATTTCATCACGGCGGCGGACCGCTCCGCCGGTATTGTTGGCGGCGTCCATGACTTCTCCGGCGAGGCGTTCGGCCATGGTCCGCTCGGAGCGGTTGCGGGCGAACGAAGTCAGCCAGCGAAGGCCTAACGTCGTGCGCCGGGCCGGACGAACCTCCATAGGCACCTGATAGTTGGCGCCGCCGACGCGCCGCGCTTTGACTTCCAGACTGGGCATGACGTTCTCCATGGCCTGTGAGAACACTTCCACGGGTTCCTTGCCGGTCTTATCCTTGATTTCGTCGAAGGCGTCATAGACGACTTTCTGGGCCACGCCCTTTTTGCCGTCGAGCATGACGCTGTTAATCAAACGCGTGACAAGGATAGAGCCATACACGGGGTCGGGTAAAATTTCACGTTTGGGCACGTTCCCTCTTCTTGGCACGTTGCTTCCCTCCATTCCGTTAGATTCAGTTCCCCATACTGGGGCAGGTACTCGAAAGAGGCGGGATGACCTCTCCCGTAGCGCCGCCGAAGCGGGTTTGCCCTTGGGCCGGACGCGCTTGGATTCCCCCCTCTGTCGCCTGACGGCGAGATTCTCCCCCGTTCTGGGGCGGCAAAGGGAAAAGCGTTGCGTAACTGCCCCTCATCCGTCACGGCTTACGCCGTGACACCTTCCCCCTACAGGGGGGAAGGTTTTTTGTCGCAACCTTGCAAGGTTTTCGCGGAAAATGCGCAAAGTTGCAAAGATGACGCTGTCAAGTCTTGCCTTCCCCCGTTCCGGGGGAAGGTGGCGCGCAGCGCCGGATGAGGGCAAGTTTCATCAGCCCTATATGTCAAACCTTTCGGCATTGTGATTTCAGTGTTTCAACCCACGCCCTTCTAAAAGGGCGACAGCGCGAGGGGCTTACTTCTGCTTGGGACGCTTGGCGCCGTACTTGGAACGGGACTGCATACGGTTCTGTACGCCCTGCGTGTCGAGCGTGCCGCGGATGATGTGGTAGCGGACGCCGGGGAGGTCCTTGACACGACCGCCGCGAATCATCACGACGGAGTGCTCTTGCAGAGAGTGACCGACGCCGGGGATATAGGCCGTGACTTCATAGCCGTTGGTGAGGCGCACGCGGGCGATTTTACGAAGCGCGGAGTTCGGCTTCTTGGGCGTCGCGGTACGCACGGCGGTGCAGACGCCGCGTTTTTGCGGGGAGGGCAAATCGGTCGTTCTGGTTTTGAGGGTGTTCAGACCGAACTGCAGAGCGGGGGACGTGGATTTGTACGTCACCTTTTCGCGGCCCTTCCGGACGAGCTGATTAAAGGTAGGCATGACGCAATTACTCCTTTCCGTAAAGAATGAAACGGGATGACGGGTTCAAAACGCGCCCGTACCCGCATAGGCTTTCAGGATAGCACAGGGAAAAGTTGTTGTCAAGAGTTTTTTTGACTTTTCGCCGTGAAAAATGCGCGTCGGCGTTTTTCGACGGCCTACCGACGCGGCGCCAGCGCGGCGAGGGCGCGGAGCGCGTAACGGAGGGAATCGCGTTGCGCGAACATATAGACGCATACGGCGACGGCATAAGCGAGCGTCCACGCGGCGCCGGTATGGAAGTAGACGCAGAACAGAAACCACGCCGTCACGCACAATTCCGTTACGACGTTGCGCGGGGCGGGAATGTCCATGCGTCGGCGTAGGAGCAGTTCCCCGGCGACACAGCGCGAGGCCAGCGCGATAACGGAGCCGCATACCGCCGCTTCCGGGCTTTGGAGGACAAATATCCCGAACGCCGCGCACGCGCCCGCGATAACGACCGCTAACGCGTTGATAACGCCAATCCATCCGGCCTGACTGAAATTTTTCAGGTTCGTGTTGACCAGTAACGAGTACTTGCACTCATAGACGCACAGCGGGAGAAAGAGGATAGACGCCCGGAGGCTTTCGGCGTAACGCGGGAGCCATAGGCCCGCGAGTACGGTCAGGGGCTTGAAGAATATCATAGCCGTGAAGATGAGCGACATCAGGGACGCGTTGACGAGGTTGTAGACATCGGGGAGACGTTCGCGGCGGACATTGCGGAGCGTGGGGAACATCACCAGCGAGACGGCGCCGAGACAGCGTAGCGCGAGATTGGACAGCGCCACGGCGAGCGAGATTTTACTGAACGCCTCAATGCCCCATGTCCTTTGGATTCCGTAGCGGCTGACGCCGAGACATAACGCGCTTGTCTGGGCGGCGAAGAGGAGTAACGCGCCGGAGCGGATACAGCGTCCGGCGTGACGGAAGGTTTCGCTTGTGACGCGGGGGCGGCGGAATACAATTTCCCGGGCGTCGCGGACGGTCAGCGCGAAGGAGAGGTAACGCCCGGTAACGTCCAGCGCAATCATGACGCGAAAATCCCGACAGCCGCAGGCAATCGCGCCGACGCTGACGAGTATAGAAAAACCGCGTTCCGTGAGTACGGCGGCGGAGTAGGCGCGGAGACGGTCGGCGGCCTGATGAATGAAACGTAAGTAGAAGCGGGAATGTTCCATCAGTCCGACGAGACAGGCGGCGGCTTGCGCGTAACGCGTCCCGGGGTCGGCGCGTCCCGTAAGCGCGACGGCGAACAGGAGCGCGTAGAGGGCGGTTTGCGTCGCCGACGAGAGCCAGTAAAGGTTACTGAGCGCGGGGAAGTCAAGGCGGGAGTAGTCCTG
>JAFSOM010000238.1 GCA_017447005.1 Oscillibacter sp. | reverse complement strand
GAGACTGCTGACCAGCGCGCTTTCCAGCGTGAGCGCGTGGAAATCCTCCGGCGTCACCGCGTCGTCCTCCGGGTGAAGGGCGCGATACAGAGCCAGCACATATTCCGGCCTGCTGAACAGCAGCGTGAAAACGCTGTCCTTAATGGTTCGCTTCATTCCATCGACCATGAGCTTAACCTCCCGCCGCGTTTTTCGGAATGTCTCCCCTAATTATAGCGCATTGCGCAGTTCAAAAGCAACTGTCGGGGCGCATTTTTTCAGAAGCGGGACGGCAAAGCCCAAGGAAAGCTCCGCAGATTCTTTCCCTGGACTTTGCAAAGCACTAACCGGATACGGCCTGGCGAAGAAGTTTCAGGAAAAACTCTTCCAGGTTCACGTCCTCGCCGAGCTTGTCAAGCAACGGAGCGAACTTTTTCCGGTCAAATGTGATTGTATCCGGCTGGGACGCCGACTGGTTTTCCTCTATAGCTCTGGCCTCGCGCCATGCCGCGACAATGTCCTCAGCGCGGGCGTTCGGAGGCGGACACTTTTTTATAATACGCTGTACGGTCGCCTTGTTCAGACGATAGCCTTTTTCGGAACACATCGGAATAAAGGCCGTTTGGGAATCCGCGCCATAATCGGCTATGAGATTGGCGCACACTACCTGAAGCTGTTTCGGCGCGCTGTCCAGAATGTCCAGCAGTTCGGGAATCAGGCGGGTCAGTTTGACGGCTTTCCGAATCTCATACTCGGAGACGTTGAAGAACTTCGCCACCAGTTGCCGGGCGTTGTACCTTTGGCGATTATCGCCAAAGGCCACGGACGCGGCGTCACGCTGGCCGTTCCGGTTTTTCGCCTCCAAAAGAGCCTTGTACGCCTTTCCGCGCTCCACAATGGAGAGATTCTGCCGCTGAATCAGGTTGGTGGACGTGGCGATGACGATGGCGCGCGCGTCGTCCGCCTCCACCACCTCCGCCGGAATCTCCGTCCATCCCGCCAGTTTTGCGGCGTTCACCCGGTTATGCCCGGCCAGAATTTCATAGCGGTCGCCGTCAGGCGTTTTCCGCGCGATAATCCGAACGAGCAGGCCGTCCTCTTTGATCTGTTCAGCCAACGCGTTGAGCCTTTCCGGAGGATACGGCTTGAAGCCGATGTCTTCCGTGAAAAAGGGAACCAGTTTGTCGAGAGCCAGATTTGCCAGAACAGGAGAGTCGGCAGGCGGCGTTTTCCGAAAAATTTTCTCGTAAACCTCATCGCTGGCGACCAGTTCGGATGTCCGCCGGGTTTCCGCCATGCGCTTTTTCAGCAAACCTCCCATGCCCTTTTTGTCAGGCAAGTTGCATCACCTCCAGCGCCAAATTCCGATAGGATTCCGCCGCGGGGTTTTTGGGCGCGTAATCAAAAATGCTTTTCCCCGCCGCCGGACATTCCGCGATTTTGATGGTATACTCAATGGGACGCTCAAAGACGTGAAGGTCGGTTCCGTAGATTTCCCTGACGCTTGCGCGGACGCTCTGGCAAAGCTGGGGACGGGATTGGTACATGGTCAGCAAAATCCCCGCGATTTTCAGATTCCGGTTAAACCGCTCTTGAACAGCGCGCGCCATCTCCAGAACTTCCGGAATGCCCTCGCTGGCCAGAAAATGCGCCTGCACCGGAATAATGCAATAATCCGAAGCGGACAGCGCGTTGACCGTCAGAAGCTCATGTTTTAAGCCGCAGTCAATGACGATGTAATCATATGACTTCGACAACTGGCGAACAATGCCGTCGAGGACTTTCTCACAGGGACGCTCCGCCTCTTTCACGGCGTTATACTGCGACATCCGCATGACCTGCAAACGCGCCGCCGCATCGGAAAGCCGCTTGTTGGCGGGAATCAAATCCATTCCGCTCTCTGTGCGCAGAACAGTTCGGGGCAAATAAATCTCCATGTCTTCCGGAGAATCGACAGCGGTCAAAATCAGCTTGGCCAACGTATCCTGATGTTCGGCGGGCGTGAATCCCAGCGCGGCGGTGAGGTTTCCCTGCGGGTCGGCGTCAATGAGCAGGACGCGCTTTCCCGCCGCTGAAAGCGCGGCTCCAAGGTTCAGGGAGGTAGTCGTCTTGCCGACGCCGCCCTTTTGGTTTGTGACGGAAATCATTTTGGCAGGCATGTCAGAATCACCTCATACGGAATTGCTCAACCGCAATTCGTCGATACATATGTGTATTGAGATTCCGTATCGAATAACATATGTCTCTTCATACTTGGAGAACGCATGAATTTATACTTGGGAGCGCTAAGATTTGCCGCTTGCCGTATTGCGTCTTGCTGATTGCAGGCTTTTCGCAAAGACAGGTTGCAAATCTTACGGCTCGTTAGTATAGCCTGTTTTGGCCGTTTATCAAAAATGTTGCAAATTCAAAAAATCGAAAGTTCTGAAAGCCGCGTGGCGTCTGGATTTGCGGGGATTTTAAGTGTGATGTTTCACACGCAGGAGGTCACTGGTTCGAGTCCAGTAGTCTCCACCACCGAAAAACCCTTGCAGTTTCATGACTGTAAGGGTTTTTCCCTTTCTCAAAATCCTGCTCTGTGCGGCGGTGTACGACCAAAATACGACCATTTTGCGAAAAACTCATTCGCTGTCCCCTGTGTCGGGCGTCTCTCCCGGCTCACCTTCCTTGGGCTGGATTTTCTCTAAGGCCTTACGCAATGTCTCCGGACTGGTGTGGTCGTAGATTCTGGTCAGCATTTTCAAATCGGAATGTCCCAGTAACCTTGCGGCCATGTAGGGTTTCATACCCGTGCCAATCCACAGGG
>JAFSOM010000237.1 GCA_017447005.1 Oscillibacter sp. | reverse complement strand
CGACTCACTTTGAGCCGGGGATTTTTCTTGTCAATCCGTCCCTACAGCCGACGCTTACCTTTAATCTCTGAGACATGCTGTCAAGGGGGTTTTATAAAAAATACGCCACCCGGAACAACGGGTGGCGCATAGATGACTTGGATTCGATTCGGAAATAGTGGTAGATAGCCTCTTTTACTCCATTTCGGCATTATCAGCCCACAATTCGCATTGCATCATGACAGTCTGGACAGCGTCCTCCATCCCCTCCGGCGGATACTTGTGCTTTTTCAGGAGCTTCTTGATGAGCATCCGCATTTTCGCCCTTGCGGAATCCCGCTTTTGCCAGTCTATCGTCCTGTTTCGGCGCAAGGCGTCGGCAAGCTCTTTCGTGATGGCGATAAGCTCCTCATTCTCATAAAAGTCCTTGATGGCTCTCGGCTTGGTCAGGGCGTCATAGAACGCAAGCTCATCGGCGGTAAGCCCCAACTGATTTCCCTGTTCCGTCGCCGTTTGAATCTGCCGCGCCAGATTGAGCAGTTCCTGTATGACCTCCTCATTGGTCAGCATACCGTTCAGGTAACGATTCATCACGCTTTGAATCAGTTCGCTGAACTTTTCCGATTTCACAACATTTGTCCGGCGATAAATCCGCACCTGTTCCGCAATCAGTCGTTTCAGGAGTTCGACTGCCAGATTCTTTTCCTTCATTTTGGAGACTTCCTCCAAAAATCGGGGGTCAAAGAGGGAAAACTCCTCTTGGATGTCCGAAAACAGGTTGATAACGCCTTCGCTTTTCACGGCCTGTTTCATCAGTTCATTGACCCGCGCATTGAGTTCGGGCAACGACAGCTTTTTCCCGCCCTGATTGGACAGGCGTGCCAGCAAAACGCGCACGGCCTCAAAGAACGCCGCCTCCAGCCGTTCCTCTTTCTGCGCGAGGGACGAGCAGAGCGACAACGCCTGACGCAACATCAGCGATTCCTTGACAAAAGACTCTTTCTCCTGCGTCCGCTCCGGGGCTATGATGAAGTTGACCGCGCCTGTGATAGCCTTCGCCCGCTCTAAATCGCTCCCTGTCGCAAAGACGGAGTAATCGTAGCCATAGAACAAATCGCGGCACACTTCCAGCTTTTCCTGAAACTTCGGATAGGCCGCTTTGGAAACGTCGGTATCGCCATAGTTTTTCCTGTCGCGGACGGTGTAGTCGTTCATCGCCTGTTTCAGCGCGGCGGCAATGCCGACGTAATCCACGACAAGCCCGCCTTCCTTATCCCGAAACACGCGGTTTACGCGGGCTATCGCCTGCATGAGATTATGCCCGGACATGGGCTTGTAGACGTACATCGTCGCAAGGGACGGAACGTCAAAGCCCGTCAGCCACATATCGACTACAATGGCGATTTTGAGCGGGTCGTCGTTATCCTTAAACTTTGCGGCAAGCTCCTCTTTATGACGCTTATTGCCGATAATGTCATGCCATTCCTCCGGGTCTTGATTCGAGGAAGTCATCACGACAGCGATTTTTTCCGTCCAGCCGGGGCGCAGTTCCAGTATGCGGCGGTATATCTTCATCGCAATCAGACGCGAATAGGCGACAATCATTGCCTTTCCGGTCAACAAGTCGGCGCGGTTGTTCTCGTAGTGGTCTAAAATATCGCATACCAGAGAATCAATCGCCCGGTCGTTGCCCAGAATGGCTTCCAACTGTCCCAGATTGCGCTTGCTCCGCTCTAAAACCTCCGGGTCGGCCTCATCCGACAACGCCTCAAATTCGCGGTCAATGCGTTCCAGCGCGTCTTTGTTAAGTTTCAACTTGATAACGCGGCTCTCGTAATAGACCGGACGCGTCGCGCCGTCCTCGACTGCCTGCGTCATGTCGTATATGTCGATGTAGTTTCCGAAAACTTCCCGCGTACTGCGGTCTTTAGACGAAATCGGCGTCCCGGTAAAGCCGATATAAGTCGCGTTGGGCAGACTGTTTCGGATAATCCGCGCCGTACCCACAACAACGCGTTTCGCTATCGCTTCGCCGTCAGCGTTTTTCGTTATCTTGACTTTTTCCGTCAAGCCGTATTGTCCGCGATGCGCCTCGTCCGCCATAACGACAATATTCCGGCGTTCGGACAGACAGTCAAAGGATTCCTCAAACTTCTGCATGGTGGTGAAGATAATGCCGTTGGCCTTTCTCCCCGACAGCAGACGCCGCAAATGTTCCCGGCTTTCGGCCTGTACAGGCTCCTGACGCAGAAAATCCTTGCACTTTGCGAACTGCGCGTAAAGCTGGTCATCCAAATCGTTCCGGTCGGTCAGGACAACAATCGTCGGACTGTCCATAGCGTCCTGCAACAAATGCGCGTAGAACACCATCGACAGCGATTTCCCGCTCCCCTGCGTATGCCAGAACACGCCGCCCTTGCCGTCCGTGACGGCGGCGCGTTTCGTCGATTCCACAGCTTTCCGCACGGCGAAATACTGATGATACCCCGCCAAAATCTTATATCGCTGTACGCCGTCATTGGAAAAGCAAATGAAGTTTTTCAGGATGTCCAGAAAACGCTCCCGCTGAAAAATGCCCTCAAAGAACGTGTCAAATTGCGCGTACTGCGTGTTTTCGTAACTTCCGTCAACGGTTTTCCATTCCATGAAACGGTCTTCGCCGGACGTGATTGTCCCGGCGCGGCTGGTCAACTGGTCGCTCATCACGCAGACGGCGTTATAGATAAACAGCGTCGGGATTTCGCGCATATAGTTTCGCAACTGCAAATAGGCTTGCGACGCGTCAGCCTCCTCGCGGGACGGCGATTTCAACTCCATAATAACGACGGGCAGACCGTTTAGAAACAGCAGAATGTCTGGGCGTTTTGTGCTGTGTTCCACAAACGTCCACTGATTGGCAATCACAAAGGAGTTGTTGTCGGGGTTGCGGTAGTCGGCAAGATAGGCAAGCGCGGCGCGTTCCTCACCGTCAACCGTATAACGCACGGGGAGGCCGTTCTGTAGATAGTCCATGAACACAGCGTTTTTCTGTACGAGTTCCGCATTTTCAAAATTTTGGAGTTTTGAGAACGCGTCGGAAATCGCGTCCTCCGGCAAGGCGGGATTCAGTCGGTAAAGGGCCGACAGCAACTCCTCCTCATAGAACGGACAGGTAAAATCGCGGCTTACGTCCGGCCCGTAAACGTGCGTATAGTCCATGTTGCGGAACAGTTCCAGCACGGCGTTTTCATAAGTGGCTTCTGTAAAAATACCGGGCATAGTATCCTCCTATACCTCTGTGCTCATCATATGCTTTTTATCATAATGACAAAGCATATCTTTTGGAAAATCTTTAGGACGAATTACGACAACTTGTGGAAATTTGCATAGATTTCCTTTATCATCATACATATTGGAATGCTTATAAGGCGTAAACCAGATAAGAAAATCAATCTCAGAGTTAAAAATTACTTTGAGAAAAGCAACATCAGCAAACCAGAAATGAGGAGTTCCACAAACCATACTGCCCACTTTGGGATTATCCTTGTATGATTTATTTGCAGAAAAGTACATACTGGATTCGTCAAACACGAAAAATATCACCTTATAGCCGGGGTGATTCTTTTGATAAAGAGCGATTTTCTTCTTGTGGCTCTCGATTGTATCAACAAAATTATCCAGATAGAATTGATAATTATGGTCTTCATGCGTTGATAATTGAGTGTCAGAAAGAAGAAGCACCTTAGCATTAGGAAACATATCCCTAATGCCCGCCGCTTCCAATTCCATCATAAGTTGAGAGTCTCTTTGTCGCGTTGGATTTACGGTCTTTCCTTTTTTATTCTTATATCCGTGGTCATCTACTCTCATAACATCCATCATAACGCCATCGACAGCATTGTAGAAATCGGGAGGGGGCGCGTTGTGGGCGGAACTGTCAATCCATGAAGTCCAAGATTGGGGCTTATGAATTGATTGCAATATTCGTTCCACCGATTCATCTTCGGGGATAAGCGCCATCTCACTCAACTGTATGGACTGGAACAAAGAAAGAATCTCTTTTTCATTATCGAACAAGTCCATAGTACACCTCAAAATGATAATTTAGCGGCTTAGAGGTCAAGCACCGACACGTCCAGTTCTCCCGACATCAGGCGCGGCAGAAGGGCGTCACGCAAGGCGGTAAGGCATACGATTTCATCATGATTTTTCAGAATCATGCGGTCAATCGGAGCGGCGATATTTTCAAACCGTTCTATTTCGGATGTTTCAGGAACAAACACAGGCATTTCATTCAAGGCGTCTTTGTTAATCGAGCCAAAAACTGTGCCTTGACCGTTAAAAATGTCAAGCTGTGTGCGCAAAGAAAACATCGTATACAAGATGAATGACGAATGTCCATACTTAGAATGAATAGCGGAAAGCCCTCGCCCAATGCAACAGTGTTCATGGGCAACATTCAAATCGCCTACTGGGGCGCGGACGCTCATAAGGGTATCTCCACGAGTTGCCATACGTTTTGGTTCCGTTGTGAATAAACGGATTACAGGAAACCGGAAGCCAAACTCAGCTCGTCCTTGAAAGAAAACCGTTCCTATACCAGCTTCATTATAGCTTTTACCGTTTGGAGACTGTCCCATGGTAATATGGGCAATATCACTCAATATGCCGTTTGCCATTTTTACGTTTCCCGCAGAAGGAAACATTTCAGCGAACAGCACTTTGACTTGCTGTTCTAAATTATCATTCATCCGCGCATTAAGTGCGATTTTATGGTCAAAAGCGGAAAGCAAACCCACAATCTTATGTTGTTGAGCAATAGACGGATACCTGATAGGCATTCGCTTGAAATCTTTCAAAATGATACGAGGGATTGCGGAGCCTGACGCATAATTCTCTCGCACATCTTGACGAAAATCAGGCGTTTTCATCAGATAGTATAGGAAGTCTGGCAAGATTTTTGCCTTATCACAGCGTAATATTGCAATGGATGAAAGAAGCGCGGGACGTTCTTCTTGACGGTAAACAATAATATCCTCAAAATATCTTGCTACGTCTTTGCCGATAAGTATGTCTTCAAATTCTGGAACGCAGCCATTTTTCTGGAGGGTAAAATAGTCATCATCACTAATTTTCCGACAGCCAGAAAAATCAAATCCATAGTCAGTAAAATCTTTTACTGAAACCATGTACTGGCCTATATTAACGCTCTTAGGGCTAAAATGCGAGCCGTCTGTTACTACAAGACACACATCATTGATAGTTGAAGTAAACCAATTAGCATTCATAACATAATACTCCGTTTTGCCTACAGCCATCCTTCGTCAATCTCCCGTTTCAAATTCTGAAACAGGGAAAGATAGGTCGCTTTCACGTCCCGGATAGCCTTTAACGCCTGTTCGTCGCTGTAGGTATGCGCGAGGATATTGCGCGTTTCCAGCAGTTCCAGCCAGCCCTCACAGTTCGAAATCATGCCGCACTGATACGCCGTCTTGATAATCACGCGTGGCGAACCGATTTTGTCCTGAAACCGCCCGTGTTCCTCCAAAAGCTCCTTCATCAGCTTCCATGACTGCTCAAAGCAGATGGAAAACAGTCCGGTAATGCCTGTGGTTTCAACAACAGTAAACGGCTCGTCAAGTTTCGCGCCCTCTTCCAGATTGCCCAGCGCTTTACAGAAATTATCGTACTTCTTCATACAATAAAACCCCGTCCCGCTCAATTTCCTTCCGCAGTTCGTCGGAGATTCCACGGTCAAGATTCACAACGTCTATCAGCAACAGCGTCCAGATTTTTTCGTCGGCCTCGTCGGAGAACTCCGCAATGTTGCCGCCACTCACGGCAAGGTCAATGTCGCTACGCTCCCAGTTGTCGCCTCTGGCGCGGGACCCGAAAAGAATCACTTTCCGAACCCCGTGCTTTTTCGCCAGCGCGACAATTTCCCGTTCGACCCGTCCGTTAAGATGATAACCCAAAGCCAATCGCCCCCAATTTGCGGCGGATTTCCGCTTCCAGCTCGTGGGACTTGTCGAACAGCCCGGAAAGCTCCGCCGTCAGGCGCGCCATCTTCTCCTCGAACGGCTCCCCGTCGTCCTCGCGCTCCTCAATCCCCACGTACCGCCCCGGCGTCAGGATATAGTCCTGCTTGGCGATGTCCCGAATGGTTGCCGCCGCGCAAAAGCCTTTCACTTCTTCCAGCGTCCCGTTCTGGAACGCCGCGAACGTGTCCGACAGCTTCTGAATGTCCTCGTCGGTGAAGTCACGGTGTTTGCGGTCTACCATATGTCCCATTTTGCGGGCGTCGATAAACAGCGTTTTGCCCTTTTGCCTCTTGCCCCTTGTGATAAACCATAGCGTTACGGGAATCGTCACGCTGTAAAATAGCTGTGTGGGCATTGCGATAATGCCTTCTATCAGGTCATCCTCGATAATGCGTCTGCGTATCTCGCCCTCGCCGCTGGATTGCGTGGACAACGCGCCGTTGGCAAGCACAAGGCCGATTTTCCCGTTAGGCGCGAGATGGTAAATCATGTGCTGAATCCACGCGTAATTGGCGTTTCCGGCGGGCGGGACGCCGTATTTCCAACGCTTATCGTCTTTGAGTTTGTCCTGTCCCCAGCCGGACAGATTAAACGGCGGATTCGCCATAATAAAGTCCGCTTTCAAGGTCGGGTGCAGGTCGTTGAAAAACGTGTCCGCGTGGTATTTCCCGAAATCGGCGTCAATGCCGCGTATCGCCATGTTCATTTTCGCCATTTTCCATGTGTCGGAGTTGCTTTCCTGACCGTAAACGGAAATGACGCCTCTTTGCCTTGCGTGTTCTTCAATGAATTTTTCGCTCTGTACGAACATCCCGCCGCTTCCGCAACAGGGGTCGTATACGCGGCTGTTCGGCGTCGGTTTCAGAACCGCCACAATCGTTTTCACGACGCTTGCGGGCGTGTAGAACTCGCCGCCCTTGATTCCCTCATGCGCGGCGAACTGCGCGATACAGTATTCGTAAGTGCGTCCGAGAAGGTCGCGGCTTTCGT
The DNA here is from genome assembly GCA_017447005.1 of Oscillibacter sp. Lineage (GTDB taxonomy): Bacteria > Bacillota > Clostridia > Oscillospirales > Oscillospiraceae > Oscillibacter. The sequence goes on along the minus strand of JAFSOM010000237.1, from coordinate 6,931 downwards.
CCGCGCTGTCCATGTCCATATTGGTGAACAAGTCCACAACGTCGCCGAGTACGCGCTTATCCAAGTCAGGACTGGCGTAATTTTTGGGCAAAACGTCTTTCAGTTTCTGATTGTTCTTCTCAATCGCCCGCATAGCGTCGTCAATGACCTTGCCAATCTCCGGCGTATGCGCTTTCGACGCGATTTTATTCCAGCGGGCCTCCTCCGGGACAAAGAAGATGTTTTCCTCCTCATACGCGTCCGGGTCATCCTCAAAGCCGTCGCCGTCAGCCAGAAGTTCGCGGTATCTCTTGTCAAAGGCGTTGGAGATATACCGAAGGAAAATCAGTCCGACAATGACTTTTCTATAGTCTGCGGCGGGAATATGCCCCCACAAAACGCAGGCGGCGTCCCAGATTTGCTTCTCAAAGCCGATAACCGCGTTGCTTTTCTCCGCCATGCTTCACCTCTCCCTGTCAGGGCGACAAGCCCGTATTATCCGGCGCGGACAGCATTATAGCACATCTTTCCCGAAAATGGTAGGGGGAAATCCGGCAAAATTCCGGGAAATTTTCAGACGCAAGACTGCATATGGGCAGTTTTACGAGTCCGCTTGTCATCCGGGCAGATTTCCCAAGAACGGCTCCAGCAGTTCCCGGACGGTCATATTGTGCGTAATCAGGAGATACCCCGCCCCCAACAGTATCAGTAACGTAATGATAACCCATAAGATTTTTAGCAGGGTATCCGCGTTTTGATTCCGAATTTCCGCCCGTTCCGTTGGCGTCGGTTCCGTATGTTCTGGCTCCGGCGTCGCGGCTTCATGTGTTCCATGAATTTCCGCGTTTTTTCCTATCGGACTGTCTACGATAATATTTCCTTCCATATGGTCTATGCTCAAATTCATTCCGCCGTATTCCGCCTCCCGCCGTTTATCTTCCACGGTCTTTTGGATGCCGTCCAATAACAGTTCCACCGAAACGCGTTCCAGCGTTTCTGGACATTCTACATCAAGATGTCGTTTTGCTTCCGCTTTCAGAAGCGTGTCGTACTTGAAAAAGTGCCGACATCCTGCGGAACATTTGCAAGGCGCCTGTTCCGTGATTTCGATTTTCTGAAAGCGGCTGTTAATGCCCCTGACGTGTTCCCGTATGACGGTCAGCAGTTCCGAGCGTTCGCGGGGATTTTCACCGATAACGCGAATGTCCAGATACTTCCGGTCGATTCCGTCATACAGGACGAGTTTCGCGTGAGCGGAACCGCGTACAAGATACGCGCCCTTGCGCCAGCATTGCTTCACGCCGTCGATGTCCTCCAAGTATTGGTGAATCGACACGATAAGCCGCGTCATAACGCCCGCAGGCATGAAGTCGTATTCGTACCGGAACGCCAACGGCTCCGCGCCTTCTGACGGCCAGTCATGGGGCATAGGATTTTCACTCAACAGTTCCGCCACAAGATACGTATTTTCAGGCAATTTCGGGTTGTCCACCTGAAACGCAAGCTGGAATTTTTCCATCAGTTTCAACAGATACGGATACATACGGCGCGGATAACGCTTGCCGTCGCTCCATATCTTGGGCAAGTCCTCATACAACAGGATTCCGTTCCGGCCTTTTAATGTCCGTTGCTGTTCGTCGAGAACCTTATAAACCGCGTCAGTACCCCATTCCGGGGAGAGTATCACAATGCCGCACAGCAGTTCGTCGTCGTGGTAGTAGGTGATAACGCCTAAATCGTGCAAATACTGAATTAACATTTGGGCTTCCTGCTCGTCCCTGACGCCGCGCTTTTCACAGATTTTTAGATACTCGTCATAGTGAATGTAATTCTCCTGTTCGGACAGCGTTTCCAAATCTTTGCGGACATTCAGCCATTTCTCCAGCAATTCCGTTTTCATGAGCGGCATTTTGACCGCTTCGTAAAGGATATAATCCCGGAGTTCGTCAATGCCGACATTATCTCGGCAACTGATATAAAACACGCGGTCGCGGTTCAGAATTTGCGGGTACTTGTCCAGAAAGGCGTATTCCGCTTGCGGATACCGTCCCAAATTCTTGTCGCACTTGTTGACCGCGATAATGACGGGGCTGTCTCCCGCGAAACTTCGTATTGTTCTCATCCAGTAGTCACGGCGTCCGTACTCGTCCTCCGTGAGCGCGTCCCACATGAGCAAGTACAGCGTCCGGTGGGTGAGGAAAAACTGGTGTGTGGCGTGGTAAATCTCCTGCCCGCCAAAGTCCCACACGTTCAGGCGATACGTTTCCTGATTATCCAGTCTGGCGTCTTTGCCGATGAAGTCCCACAACTCAATGTCAATGCCCTCGGTGGAATGCTGGTTTTCATATCTCCTGTGAATCAGTTGGTTGATAAGACAGCTTTTCCCCACGCTCCCCTGCCCCACGACTACCATTTTAGTTTCGTTGAAGTAGCGTTTGGGCGCGGTGGACTGCATTTCCAAAATGTAGCGTATGGCTTTTTGTGGCTCAAACAGTAACTGTTCCCGGATTTCAGGCGGAAGTTTCTCATACAGGGGAGTACCTCTCAAATCCAGCTCTTGCAGATTGGAGAGGTTTGCGATGGAATCCGGTAGGGTAGTAATTGGTGTATTGTCTAAATCCAGCAATTGCAGATCGGAGAGTTGTCCGACAAAATCCGGTAGGGTTGCAATTTGTGTCTTACTCAAATATAGCCTACGCAGATTGAGGAGTTGTCCAAAAAAATTTGACAGATTTGTAATTTTCGTATACCTCAAATCAAGTTCTTGCAAATTGAAGAGTTGTCCAACGGGATTTGGCAAGGTTGTAATTTGAGTATGTCTCAAATCCAGCGATTGCAAATTGGAGAGGTTTGCGATGGAATCCGGCAAGGTTGCAATTTGCGTATCGCATAACCACAGTGCTTTTAGATTAGAGAACTGTCCGATTGAATCTGGCAGAGTTGCAATTTGCGTATATCTCAAATCCAGCTTTTGCAGATTAGATAGGTTGATAAAACTTGGGAAAGTGGTAATTTGCGTGTGTCTCAAATCCAGTGCTTGCAGTTTAGAGAGGTTTTCAATAAAATTCGGTAAGGTTGTAATTGGTGTACTATTTAGCCACAGCGATTGCAGATTGGATAGATTTCCAAAGGAATCCGGGAGTTCCGAAAACACGTTCTCTTTTGCGCTTTGGAAGAATTTATCCGTATCGCCCCAACGTCCATTTCCCAAGTCCAGAATACGTAAATCTGCCAAGTCTCCCATTTCTGGAGACAAGGCTTCCAGACCGCACTTATGCAAATCCAGCGTTTGCCAGTGCAGGCGCTTTGCGTCTCGGAGCAGTTCCTGTAATTGCGCTTGCGTCAGCGTTTCATACAGGCGCTCATAGGGGAGAATGTCTGCTATAGTCCTCCATTCCTCATCCAGACGCTTGAAACTTGCCTTTTCACGCCAAAGTTCGCTCATACGCACCGCCCCTTTCCTCGTTATTCTCCGTCGCCCTCCTCCGGGTCCTTCAACGCAGGAACATAGGGAATCAGTCCCTTTTCATAACACAGTATCTGCGCTTCCAGCGGGAGCGACCGGGCGTCCATCACATAGCCGTTGACTTGCACCATCCAGATGAGCGGATTACGCTCCATGAGAGAAGGAAGCGCCCACTCCGCGCTGTAGAAGTTTATCTTCAACATCTTCTGGAGTTCCTTCGCCTTTGCGGAAAGCGTACTGTTCCCGACGCCGATACGCTCCGCGAGTTGCGACGCTTTCATGTGGGGCGTCTGGCTCTTGTCAAAAAGGAAATTCGCCTGTCCAACCGCGTAGAGAATCCCGCCTGCCCATGTCCGGGCGCGTCCCGAAAGCAACGGCGAAGGACGTTTCCGGCAGAGTTTTTCCAGCGCGTGTAGACACAACGCCTTGTACTCGTCGTTCAGGAACTCATCGCAGAACGGCGTAATCAACGCCGCGATTTCGTCGTATTTGCTTTGCATATTCTTTGGAACGCTCATAGATATGCTCCCCCTGTTGTTCGGATTAGGTGAGTTTTCTTGCGCAAAGGGAACAGGTTCCCGTATTCATTCTGCCTGCGCCGCCATACTCCGCCATTTCGCCGCTTTGCTTGATTTCTCCGCATATGCGGCACCTTATCCATCTGCGGTCATACTTGTCGATTGCGGCAACGCCGGAATGCTCGTCAAAAGACGCGCAAATGCGCTGGTATTCCGCTTCGCGTTCCGCCTGATATTCCCGCCGCGCCCTTTCCAACGCTTCTTGCCTCATTCGCCGTTGCCTGTCCGCTTCGACCCGCTCCTGTTGCCGACGCTTTTCCGCTTCGGTCTCTCTCCGCTTCCGTTGCAATTCCTGTTCTTCCCTTATCCGTATTTCCCCCTCAATCCGCTTATCATTTTCAGCCCGCATACGCCTGACTTTTTCAAGCCGGGCAGTTTCATCGGCTTCAAAGTCCCGCTTATGCTCATAGCCTTGACCGCCGAGACAAAGACAGGAGTTGCTTTCGGAGACATTAAACTTGCATTCCAGACAAGTAGACAGCGGGACGCAGTAGCGGTTCCCCACTTTCCGCTTGTGAAGGGGACAATCAATCAGACCGTCAACAGGCCGTAGCCTCCGGGCTTTTTCACGATATTGCTTTCTCCACTGACTTTCCAACGGATTATAGACCCATGCGGCTCCTGTTCCATGCTCCAGAACGGATTTCAAATGCGCCTTAGAGAAGAAATCATCATCGCCGCATTCCGGGAAATCGTATCGAATGCAGGCATGATTCTGCGCCCTTTCGTTTTCCCGCAATTCGGAAATGTCATGCTTATCGTAATACTCGCCAAAATCAAGGATAATCCGAAGATGTTTTCCTCTAACGGTTGCAATCAAATCCGGCGGGTATTGCTTTTCTTGACAGCGGTAAGAGGGGGCGCTGTCCAGAGGGAAAAGTCCCTTCTTTTGCAGGGATTCAACCTCGCCGCGCCAAGACGGAAAGGATAAAACGGCTCCGGGCAACATGATTCGCTTTCTCTCCGACAAAATTTCCGCTACGACTTTATAAACCGCGACCTCACTGGAATAGAAACAGTCATAGTTGCTTTGATGCGCGAAATGATGGGCTTGGATGTCTCCTTTCTTCGCTTCAAGAGGACGCTTGCACAGAGGACAAATGCAGTTACACTTTAATCCGCTCGCTACCGCCGATATATGAAGCATTTGTCCGGTATTAGCGTCCTCGCCATAGAAAATGTCATGAGCAGTCCGCTTTTTAATGCTCAGAACTTCATCAGAATTGTTGTCATTCACAATGCTCACCCCGGAAAATCAAAATTGTGATAACAGGGGGAATATATGCCCCAAATGTAGGCGGCGTCCCGGATTTGTTCATCAGCGTCGATAATCGCGGCGCTTTTCTCCACTGTATCTCACCCATTTTCAGGCGAACAAGCCATAATCACTGGCGCAAATGACATTATAGCACATCTCCTCCAAAAATGGTAGCGGAAATCCGACAAAATTCAGGAAAATTTTCAGACGCGAGATTGCATACGGATAGTCTCTTGCTTTGCGCGTATTTTACGGTGAACGCCGTGCCGCCGTTCTTCCGCGTGAGATAACACACGCAGACGGAGCTATGGTCAACCATATAGCGGTTGCGCTGGTGCATACAGCCTCGAAAATAGCGTTCCGACAGACAAATGACCTCATTCGCATACGCCTTAATCCTGTCATATTCCATTCGTTCCCTTTCGCTCCATGCGCTTGCCTGATTCCGGTAGGGAATCACGATAATAAGACGGGCGGCGGGATGCGTTTCCCGATACTTTAAGACTGCTTGTTCAGCGATGGTATCAAATCCGGTACAGCCCCCGGCGTAAAAATCCGTCACGCCTTTGCGCGTGTGAAGCCAGTCAACGCAGACATCCAGTCTCCGTGACAGAATATCTGACGCCTCCACGGGAATCACGCGATGACCTGAGAAACAACAGCTATTTCCATCCATTTTCCATCACCATCTAATCAAAATAGACTTTCATCACATAATATCTAATTTAACAGGATATGTCAAGAAAAATCGCTAATTAAACTGAACGGAATCTGTCAGACTGTATTGTACAATCAGACTGGGTGATGATTGGAATGGAAAAGCATGAATTTTGCCAGCGGTTAGCGGCCTTACGGACACAGAAGGGAGTTTCCGCACGGGATATGAGCCTGTCGATTGGTCAAAGCGCGGGGTATATCAACAACATCGAAAATGGCGTCAATCTCCCTTCCATGTCCGTATTTTTCTATATTTGCGACTACCTCGGCATTACGCCCAGAGACTTTTTTGACTTTGACAGCGGCAATCCGTCTAAAGAGCATGAGCTTCTGAATGTATGCCGCGCCTTAAACGACGCCCAAATGGAACGCCTCATCGCTTTTCTTCGTGAGTTAAGAAAATAAGCCTTATCGTTCCTGATTTTGCGCCATATCCGCTGTTTCTTTCCACTTTCGTTCGCTTTGGTTCCGGTTTTTTTGTATCTGCGCCTGTATGGACAACGCTTGTTTTTCGTCCAGCATGACAGCGACATCCTTTTGGCTTCGCTTCATCAGGCCGGAATCATACCGTTTTCCGTAGACCTCCCGCGCCTGTCGATACGCTTCGCGTTCCATATCAGGCCGTATGGATTGGCGGGCGGCGTCCAGCGCGGACGCGTCCATGCTTTTCGTCTGTTCCTGTAGCTCCTGATACTGCGCAAGGGCGGCTTTGAGTTCGCCCTCATACTTGGATTCCCGCCGTTCAACTTTTTGGAGCGTTGCCTCCAGAAAAGAAATTCTGTTACGGACTGCCTGTACTCCCGTACCAAGCGTACCATCCGTACCGGCGTACTGACTGAGCAGGATTGCCCGCTCATTTTTGAGTTCCTCCAAGTCCTCCGTCAGTTTGGCGATTCCCCGCGCCAGTTCGTGATGACGGATAACCCGCACGGG
>JAFSOM010000236.1 GCA_017447005.1 Oscillibacter sp. | reverse complement strand
TACAACGGAATCACTATTTCGTTATCTCCGCATCACACGACGAGACCGAGCTTTTCCATCCGGCGTTCGTGTTCCGCGCCGCTCTCCATGATATAAATCCGCGTGGTGTTGATGCTGGCGTGACCGAGAAGGTCCGCCAGTTTCGCTATGTCCTTCTCCATCCGGTAAAAGGTCACGGCGAACAGGTGGCGGAAGTTATGCGGGAACACTTTCCGGGCGTCCACGCGAGCCGTCGCGCACAGTCCCTGAAGTTCCCTCCAGATGTTGGAGCGGTTCAAGGGCTTTCCGTTTCTGCTCACGAACACTGCCCCGGACTTGACGCCCGTTTCGGCGCAGTAGGCCAGCAGTTTCTCCCGGAGTTTCTGCGGAATCATCACGACGCGCCGTTTGCCCTTGCAGTCAACGACCGCCCTGCCGTTGCGGAGCGATTCCACGCTGACAAACCGCAGTTCCGACACGCGGATGCCCGTCGAGGCGAGCGTCTGCATAAGCCAGTACAAGCGCGGATTGCCCTTGGCACGGGCGGCGTTCAGGAGGCGGGTATACTCGGCTTTCGTCAGTTCGCGCTCACAGTCGCGGAAAACGCGCCGTTGAACCTTGATTTGCCTGATGTGAAGGTCGCTCCATGACATGAACTCGCAGAAACGGTTGACCGCCGAAATCATCACGTTCGCGCCGCTTGCGCTGAATCTTGCGCTGATTTCCGCTTTCCACGCGAGCAGAAACTCCCGCGTGAGCGTTTTCTCCGGCGGGAGAAAGCGAAACAGCGCCATTACCGCGCTAACGTATTTCTGAACCGTAGCTTCACAGCGTTCCTCCATGCAGAGATTTGCTCCGTATGCCGCAATCTGTTCGTTGGTTATCGCGTAAGTCTCCATCATGTTCCTCCTGTTTCCCGCACAGCGATATTCTCGTACAGGAAAAGGATTGTACCAGAGGGGTGCCAGAAATGTGTAACAACTATTGCCAATGGCTTTCCCGCACACTTTTCGGCAATGTTGCCGAAAAGTTAGGAGAAGTGAGGAAAACAACCTTGATTCTGTCTGTTTTGCGCTTGTGACAGTATTGTCCAGACCGCTCCTCCGCTTGTCGCGGACGAACACTCCCGCCTCAAACGCCCGTTTTTGCTCCCGTTTGCGGATGCGGGGCGGTATCCGCGAACACACTGAAAAGCGCACAGACGGGCTTTTTGTGGGGAAAAACAGGGCTTTTCAGGCACAGTTTTTCAAGACCGGTTAGTCTTAATTCAGACTAAGCGGTCTGCGGAACAGCGGGAGCACTTTTGTTGAAACCCACAAAAGCGCTCTTCCCAAAGCTCCGGGGAATTTCCCGGAACGGCTTTGCAGAATCTGCGAACCCGTTCCGGGCGTTTCGCGGCGAAATTTTCGTAACCGCTAATTTCCTATCTCGCCAGAGGCCGCGCAATCGGCGTCCGTTTCCTCAGACCACTCTTTTTCGATTTCGCGTACCGCTCCCGCGTCAGTTCGATACGCATATGACAGGCATTATCCTTTTCTTTCGCTTGCGTTCCCTTCTGCGGCCTGTGGCCGCGCAAACTTCCGCCCGCAGGCGGCATAGGGGTCAGGGGCTTTCGCCCCTGCAAGTAGCAAAAATGTACATTTTTGCGATGCTTGCACGTTCCTTTCCCTTACTGAGAATCCTTTTTTGAGCTAACCTCCTGACAATGTTGTCTACAGTTTCGCTCTCTCCAACCGCTTATCATAGAATTATCATAGGCGGTCGTTCCGCATTAAAAATCGGGTGGGGCAAGGTTTCCCCGCCCGATTTTTATGCCGCAAAGACAACCTCCTGAAAACTTTCGACCTGTGCGGTGAAATTAAAAGATTTTCTACCTGAGCGGATGGATTGCAAAGGCAGTCAAAGTGGAGTATGCTAAAGGAACCTCAAAAGAGGATTTCAAGG
>JAFSOM010000235.1 GCA_017447005.1 Oscillibacter sp. | reverse complement strand
CGTCAAAAACTTTGCGGAGTTGCGCCAAAAGTCGCCCCCCGGAACGGGGGGAGATGTCGCCGTAAGGCGACAGAGGGGGGAAGAAATCCGAAGCGGTGGGAGAATGTCACGAAGCGACAGAGGGGGGAAGAAATCCGAAGCGGGATGGAGATGTCACGTAGCGGCGGCGGAATTTGTCGGGACGCGTCGGGGGAGAGAATCCAGATTTTGTCACCGGGCCGTCATTTTTCGTCCCGGTTCGTTACCGTCCGTTACCGTTACGTTACTCTGTTACAGTATTTTTACGCGCCAAAACCCCCGAATTAGCCCCTGTTACGCGAATATTACGGTATTTTCAGGGAATGTTACACTTTCATTACAAGCGCTCAAAACCCCTTGCATTTCCCTTTGGAATCTGGTATCATCCCAAACTGTGAAGAGCGGAAGGCCTCTTTCCTCCCCGGCGCCAACGTGAACGGGACAGGGGAAGATGTGCCTCCGGAATCGACCGGGGCAGAAAGAAGTCTTTCGCGCTCTCACGGCAAGAACTTCTCAATGCCCGCGCCGGACCCTCCCGGAATCCCTCACCCGGTTCAGAGCTGTCAGGCCGGCCCGTCCTCCCCGGGAACGCGGCCCGCGAAACGGTCGGAAGGCCTCCGGCGCAGGCAAATCTAAAGAAGGAGGAATCCCCATGAAGAAGTTCATCTCCATGGCTCTGGCTCTCGTGATGACGCTGTCCCTGTGCACGTTCGTCGCCGCTCCGAAAGCCGAAGCCGCTTTTGATGACGCTGACGAGTTCTCCAGCAAATACGCTGTGCAGGCCATCGACGTTATCCAGAAAATTGAAGTTATGGACGGCTACGACGACAACACGTTCAAGCCGACCGCAGGTCTGACCCGTCAGGCCGCCGCCAAAATCATCTGCAACATGATTCTTGGCCCGACCACCGCGAAGGCCCTTCCCACCAACGCAAGCCCCTTCCCGGACGTTATGCCCGATACGCAATGGGCCGGCTACATCTCCTACTGCTTGCAGCAGGGCATTATCTCCGGTTACAGCGACGGCACGTTCAAGGGCGGCGACCCGTTGAGCGGATACGCCTACCTGAAAATGCTCCTCGGCGCTCTGGGCTATGACGCCGAGAAAGAGGGCTTTGTGGGCGCCAACTGGAAGGTCAACGTAGCCAAGACGGCCCTCGGCATTGGGCTGGACAAGGGCATCAGCGTTGAGCTGGACGGCACCACGCAGGTCACCCGTGAGGACGCCGCGATTTACGCCTTCAATACCCTGCAGGCCGATATGGTCGAGTACGACTCCCAGAACACGCTCGAAATCAACGGCGTCAAGGTGACGATGGGCGGAAGCAACGCCGTCCCGCAGACGTGGAACACCTCCTCCACCAGCGCCGACAACATCAACAACGAGAAGAGCGACGGTCAGAACGCCCGCCCCATCGTGCAGTTCGCCGAACGTTACTTCGACAAGCTCGAACGCTGGCCCAAAACGTGGGATACCTACACCACCGACGATTTCGGCCGTCCGTCCATCAAATGGGCTTGGAAGGGCGTTGACATCGGCACCTACTCCCGCGACCCCGACGTGACCTTTGTCGGCGGCGTGAAGGTCAACGAGATTTATGACGCTCTCCGTCAGGAAACCGGCATGTCCTCCGGCGACGACGGCGCCTACCTCTATATCAACAGCGACGTTCCCAACAACCGCGCTCTCGACGTGTCCCGCTCCAACGATAAGGACCTCGACCACAGCAGCAACCTCAAGCAAAACGCCACCACCCATGTGGGCACTGGCCCCGACGCCACGCTCAACCACCGCGTTGACCGTATCGGCGACGGCACCATCATTGAGGCCTACCGCAACGACGCCAACAACCACGTTGACGTGTGCGTAATCTCCGTGTACGGCGGCAAGGTTGACTCCGTGAAGGGCGCCACCACCAAGAAGGACGCTTATGTCGTCGTCGCGGTGAATGACGGCAACTTCCCCGAGAGATACCCCGACACCATCCGGGGCACGGGCAACCGCGAGTTCGAGACCGAAGACTTTGACGAAGACGACGTCGTCGCCTTCACCTACTCCGACAGCGCGCAGGAAATTAAGAGCATGTATCTCATGACCTCCGAAGCCGGCGCTCTCCGCAGTAAGATTACGGGCAAGAGCCTGAACCTTGACGGCACCGTTTATTCCTACGGCAAGGAATACACCTTTGACGACCTGCTCGAAACGGGCCTGAGCAACAAGTCCTCCTATGTCGTCTATCTCGACGAGAACGACTATGTGCTGTGGATCGAAGAGGACGAGTTCTCCGTTGACGATTATGTCCTGATTGAACGTATCACCATTGAGACCACGGTCAACAACGTGACCACCAAGACCGCCAGCGTGCTCGGCAGAGCCGAAACCAAGGCCGGCACGATTGCGGAGAACTCCCAGAACCTCCAGATTGCCTACAACCAGAGCAAAGACGCCGTGGGCAACAGCTCTTGGGACGCGCAGGCGCAGGTACGCTATCCCAGCGGCGCCCGCAGAACCATCACCCTTGACGATTCCAAGAACTACCGCACCAGCATTGCCAGCGACGGCACCATCCGCGAAAACAGCGGCAACATTGAGCAGTATGAGCAGACGAGCGCTGTCGGCGTTACCCCTGTCACGTATGGCTGGGTCGTTAAGAGCGCGGCCGGCGCCGCTTACGGCGTAGTCAACGGCACCACGGGCGACGACGGCAACTGGATTGCCGAACCCTTCACCGCCGGACACATCGTCCGCGTAAGTTCCAACAGCAACGGCTATCGCCTCCACTCCATCAACAACAACCGCTTCTATGTCGCCTATGACTTCTCGCTCAACAGCAACAGACTGCGCGACACCAACGGCAACATTAGAGTCACCGAAGGCCTCCTCAACGCCGATTCCGAGACGCACTTTGTCGTGGAAGATATGGCGCAAGGCTCCTACAAGTCCTACACCGGCGTGAAGAACACCCCGACCATAGCCCTGCCCGCCCAGTACGTGAGAGACGCCAACAACAATCAGGTTGCCAATCCGCACTACAATGACAACTCGGTAGCCTATATCTACCACACCGGCGGCACCGCCAAGCTCGTGTTCGTCACCAACGCTTGGGACGTGTCCAACTCCACTAACGACATCGTATTCCTCGTTGCGAACTCCACCTCCAACCTGATTGAGGCCGACGACGGCGAGTACTACGAGGTCAGCGCGGTCGAGAAGAACGAAATCAAGACCGTTATGGTCAAGTATGTCCGTGACAACCGCGTCTCCTTCACCGCCAACAACGCGACATTCACCCCGGGCGTCGGCTCTACCGAGAAAGAGTACCGTTGCGTCATCCTGAATAACGTCAGCTACGACTCCAACGACTTCATCACCAAGGGCGAATGGAAAGAGGACGACGACGTTACCCCGGGCCGCGTGCAGGGTATCCGCCGCGTCAATGACGAGGAAGTCCGCCTCAACAACTACGGCAACAACACCAGCTTCCTCAAGGATGTGGCCGAGAATGTCCGCGTGTACTTCGTGGACGGCGACAACATCGAGCAGATTGACTACTCCGACATCGTCAACGACAATCAGGACTGGGTCTACTACGTCGAGGACGACGGCGAAATCACCTACCTGTTCATCGTCGACTATGAGGACGACGGAGGCCAGCAGGGCACCACGATTATCGCCGGTTCGATTGGATTCAACACCATCGGCAACGTAGCCACCTATCACCTCATGCCCGGCGTCGCCATGCCCAGCCTCGAAGATGTCCGCGTTGCGCTGAACAATTGGAACACGAACTTCACGTACAGCGACGCCAGCGCCACCGAGGACGATAATGGGAATACGGTTTACACCTACACGAGAACCAACAAGGCCGACAACAGCAAGATGGTCATCAGCGTCTACGTCGCCTTCGACGCCACGGAAGAGCCTTCTCAAACCAACCAGTAAGCGTCACCCCAGCCCGTATCTAACGGCAGTTCCCCCGCCCGTATGACGGCAGTCCGAACGGAAACCCTGACAGCGTCCTGACGGCAGTCCGCAAGGAAACCCGCCAGAGTTGCGCCGGAAGTTCCCGGAGTTCCCGGAGAACCCCGGCAAGCTGACGGAAGTCCGCTTTGGATACTCCGACAACGGTTTCATAGAGCGAAAGTCCGGTAGCCCCGGAAACTCCGCCCGACGTAAACAACGCGGCCCCTTGATTCGTCAGGGGGTCGCGCTTGCGTTCGCCGTCAGAGTATGCTATACTGCGTTTGCTCCCCTCTTTCGCCTTGCGGCGACATCCCCCCGTTCCGGGCGACTGAGGCGGCGCAACATCCGAAGGAGGCGCGCATATGAACGAAAACGCTTTGTCCACGCGGTTCGCCCTGTTGACCGAAGAGGGGCAAAAAGCCGTGCTGGATTATATGGAATACGTGCTCTACCGGGAACGGGTACGGGCGGCGCAGACCATGCGCAACGCGTTTGAGGATATGGACAGGATTCTTGACGGCGATACGGGCGGCTGGCGGTCGGAGGACGACGCCCTCGCGGAAATTATGGCGGAAAGAAGGGCGGCCCGGAAACGTGAAAATTCTGATTGATACGAATATCCTCATTTCCGCGATTGTCTTTGGCGGCAGGCCGAGAGAATTTCTGATTGCCTTGAAAACAAACGGACATTCTCTGTACGTCTCCGCCTACATTGAGGAGGAGTTGAAGCGGATTTTTTCCCGGAAATGGCCCGGACGCGCCGACGCGCTCTTTCAGAAGTATCTTTCCTTAGGTTTGACGCGCCTTTCCAGCGTTCGGGAGACTTACGGCGCCTTACGCGACGGCAACGATATTCCCATTTTATCCGACGCCGTCGCTTATGATATGGACGTGATTTTAACCGGAGACCGGGATTTTCTGGAAGCGGGCTTATCTCATCCGAAAGCGCTGTCCGTGTCTATGCTCTCTGACCTGCTGGGAATCCGTTGACGCGCATTCCCTGCGGGAAGGCTTTTTTTGCGAAACTGATAGAAAATTACCGTTTACAAGCCGGAAATTTTGTGATATACTAAGCCCCGTATGGAACGGACGCCCCGTCTTGCGTCCGGCGAACCCCTGTGAGGGGGAATCCAGCGGCCCTACGGCGCCCCTATGTCCCGTTCACGACGCCTGCGGCCCGATACATCCTAGGGAGGTAGAATCTATGGCAAGAAAATTCAAATCCATGGACGGCAACAACGCCGCCGCGTATGTCAGCTACGCGTTCACGGAAGTGGCGGGTATCTATCCCATCACGCCGTCGTCGCCCATGGCTGACCTCGTCGACCAGTGGTCCGCCGCCGGACAGAAGAACATCTTCGGCACGACGGTGAAAGTAGTGGAAATGCAGTCGGAAGCGGGCGCGGCGGGCGCCGTCCACGGCTCCCTCGGCACCGGCGCCATGACGACCACGTACACGGCGTCACAAGGCCTGTTGCTGATGATTCCGAACATGTACAAAATCGCGGGCGAACTCCTGCCGTGCGTGTTCCATGTCTCGGCCCGTACCGTGTCCAGCCACGCGCTGAACATCTTCGGCGACCACTCCGACGTAATGGCCTGTCGTCAGACCGGCTTCGCCATGCTCTGCGAGAACGACCCGCAGGAGATTATGGACTTGGCCCCCGCCGCCCACCTCGCCGCCATTGAAGGCAAAGTGCAGTTCATCAACTTCTTCGACGGATTCCGCACGTCCCACGAGATTCAGAAAGTAGCCGTGTGGGATTATGACGACCTCAAAGAGATGTGCGATATGGACGCCGTCGCCGCGTTCCGCAAGCACGCGCTCAACCCTGACCGCCCCGCTATGCGCGGCTCTCATGAGAACGGCGACATTTTCTTCCAGCACCGCGAGGCCTGCAACCCCTACTACGACGCCCTGCCCGAAATCGTTGAAAAGTACATGGGCAAAATCAACGAGAAGCTCGGCACCGACTACAAGCTGTTCAACTACTACGGCGCGCCCGACGCTGACCGCGTCATCATTGCCATGGGTTCCATCTGCAACGTCGCGGAGGAAGTCATCGATTATATGACCGCCAACGGCGAAAAAGTCGGCCTGATT
>JAFSOM010000234.1 GCA_017447005.1 Oscillibacter sp. | reverse complement strand
TTCACGGTGGCCTCGTCGCTGGAATCGCGGATTATTCTGGACGCGAACGGCGCGGAGAAACTCACGGGCGGCGGCGATATGCTCTACGCGCCGATGGGCGGCGACCGGAAGCGGGTACAGGGCTGTTACGTCTCCCCGGAGGAAGTCGGGAAGGTGGTTTCGTTCCTGAAAAAATAGCGTGAAAGAACAGGCTCCGCGAGTGTATCGCGGGGCCTGTTACTTTATGCCGGAAGCTGTGTCCGGTGTCCGCGCTGGCCTGTCCCGCCGCCGAGGTTTCCGCATTTGAAATGCCGAAACCCCGCCGCCGCGTGACTTCTCTAAGCCCGCGCCGCCGCGTAATTCACGACGGCGATTTCCGTCTTGGCCTTGCGGAAATTCTCTACAATCCGCTCCAGTTCGTCCGCAATCTCATCACTGAAATACGATTCGCCGCACTGGGAGCAACGAGTGCAAGGCACGTCTTTTACCACAATCACGCAATGCTCCAGCGTGACGGCATGAGAAGTCACGCCTTCTTGCATATCGCCCTTGCAATAGAAGCACTTCATTTAATCCGTCTCCCTTCTGATTGAAAAATCGGCGTCCCATTTATCCGGGTCGGGATAATAGGCGGTAATCAGCCACAAAAAGCCCTGCCCGACGCCTACCACGGCATGAAGCGTCTTTTCGGAAACGGAACTCCCCAACACAAGACAGCTTGGAAAGGGGTAATCGTCGGGGTATTGCTCAATAATACGCCCCGTGGCGATACAGTTCCGCACGTCGCTTGGCTCAATGCCTCTTTCCTGTAGCCGCGCCAATACGTGAGCCGTCCATTTTACGGCCTTGGCTTCACACAAGGCGCGGATGGCGTTTATATCAAGTTCCATGCTTTCCCCGCTTTCCTCCGCTTTTCGCATTCCCGCCGCCGCTTTTACGTCCTGTGGCGGTCTGCGCCTTGATTGTGCGGCGGATAAAGTCCGTGACGCCCTCTCCCGCCGCTTTTGCCGCCTTTTCCACGCGTTCCAGTTCGTCCAAGGACAGGGATACCACAACGGGAATAAGAATCCCCTGCGGGGCGTCAGCGGCGTTTACGGCGGCTTTCCGCTTCTCCCTGTCCTGTTCGGCCTGCGCGGAGACGGCCCGCCAGAGGAAAGCGTCGTCGGTTTCTCCCGCCGCTCTTGACGCCTCCGCTACGCTTTCACGCAACAGGGAAGGAAGAATAACGTCCCCCGCCGCCCATACTATCCGCTTGGCTTCCGCGAGTGTCTGCGCGTGTTCTGCGGGCGTTTTCGGTTCAGACGGTATCGGAGTAGCCCCGACGCCGGAAACGCTCTTCGCGGCGTCCTGCGCGGCGTTTGCGCGGCTGTCCGTCCCGTCGCCGCTGTCACGCTCCATTGTCTCCCCGATTGCCCGCCCGATAAACCCGTTGACTGATTCCTCACGGGCGGCGGCGTGAGCTTTAATTATGTCCAGTTGTCCCTTAGGCATTGTCAGGCCGAAGCGGTCATAGTTGCTTTTAACATATTTTGTAACCGCCTTTTGTTGCGCTTTCGATACCGACATATTCTCTACCTCCGTGGGGACAAATTTTGAAGAAATGCTCCTTTCCCCATTGTAGCCTAATTATATCACGAAAAACTATTAGCGTCAATATATAAAATGCACAATATATTAACGTCAATATTGGCAATCCTGTCAATAGACATATTAACGCTAATATACTATAATAAACAATGTCAGGGGGGAAAGCCCCGACGAAAACCGGACAGGAGGAACCCACGATGAAATACAACAGAAGTGAAATCATGGTTCAGGCGCACAACATCCGCAAGGCCGAGGGCGTGACGATGAGCGTGGCCCTGAAAAAGTCGTGGGGCGTCGCCAAGTTGACGGTGGGCGCGAATCCGATGGATGACACGGTGCAAGAGTATTTCCGGCGTCTGGAAGCCGCTGACAAGGCGATGAAGGCTCTGGAAGAAATCAAGGCCGAGATTCAAGCCGCCTGTCTGGAAAGCCCGGACTTCTGCCTTTCCGGTTTCGGCTGGAACGCGAGCTTCAAGGAAGTGACCTCCAACCGCTTCGACAGCAAGGAATTTAAGGCGGCGGGATACGCTGACCTCTACAAGCAGTACAGTCACCCGCAAACGTCCCGGCGCTTCCTGTGCAAGCCCGTCGCCGTCCCCGCGTGACAATGAACGCTGGCCTATCGGCGTGACGGGGAGAGAGGAAAGGCGCGTCACAACCAAAGCGAACGAAAGAGAGGCATTTATGAATTACTACGGCGAAAACAGCAACGAATACCCCGTTCCCCTTAATCGTGGGGAAATTACCAGTCACTTGAAATGGCTGTATGAGAAATACAACCGCCTGCGTTTTTACGCTTCCCTTGACGATGAGGAGCTTGCCGAAATGCGCCACTCGACGCGAGATGACATGAAATCCAAGGCCGAACTCCGGTATTCTCAAATCTGCGGCGTTACGAATATGCTTGACGCCCTCTGCGGTATCAGCGTTCACGAGGAAGCCAACTTAGAGGAGCCGGAAAACGACAAGTGTCTCTCTCAGGTGTCGGAAATTGAAATCCACTGGAATATGTACCCGGAGGAAAACCCCGAATACGTGAATATCAGAGTATTCAGTCGGGAAATGCCGCCTGAATGCCGGACGCCCCTTTAAGAACGCCCGGAGGTTACGAAACGAACAGAAAGCCCCATATCCGACCTGCCGCCATGCCGACCGGATATGAAGCCATAGCCCCACCCGCAAAGGGAGGCCGATTCCGATTATAGCGGCCTCCCTTCTGGAAAGCAAGGAGGAATTTCAAATGACCGTCAAGGAGTATCTGGAGAAGGCGCGGAAGGCCGGGGAGCAACTGACGCCTGTCGGACACGGGAAGCCCTACGCGGAAGCCATAGCGGAGACGATGGACGTATGGAGCAACGACGCCGCCTTTGGTTACGTAATCGAGGCAATGAAGCGCGTCGGCTGTCGCCGGGATACTATCAACAAGACGCTGACCGCTATGTACTACGTCATGGACGAGTTAGGGGTTGACGAGGCGGCGGAACGCTATCGCAATTACTGACAGGCCGGAGCCGGGGAGAAGTCCCCGGTTCTTTTTTTCTGTAACGTGCGCCATGTACGCGTACCATGCGTACCATGCGTACCGACAGGGGCGGCGGCTGTTGACGCTCTGGCCGGGAGAGGGATACCCCGTTTCAATCGCCACGCCGCGCAACTGTTCAAATCCGTGTCACGTTGGCCAGCTATGATTTGGAATATCGTTTTCGCCAAATCAGCCGTTTAGGGAGGCCCCTAATACCCCGGACTTCCCGCTTACGCGGTTCGTCGAACGCGCCTCCGGCGCGGCTTTTGCGTCGGCATGATAAGTCCCGCCGCCGTTATCGGGATTACGGTAAAGGGATGAGCGGTCAATATCGAGATTACGATAACGGCATGAGCGGTCAATACGGAGATTCCCATTTCGGAGAAGGCGTCGAATGTCCAGACGCTGGAATGGAAAGAGGCGTCGTTCCCCCTGAAGGACACGCCGCGCCGGAAAGCGTACTTGACAGGCCGCTTTCGCCGATGGCGGCTATATGAGGATTGTCGGAAATACCGTCACAAATCGTTACGGGATTCCGATAACGACATGAGCGGTCAATATGGGGATGCCCATTTCAGAGAAAGCGTTGAATGTCCAGACGCTGGAACGGAAAGAGTGTCCTTCTCCCGGATGGGCAAGCCGCGCCGAAAGGCGCGTTCGACAGGCCGCTTTCGGTCTGTCCGGGGTTTTAGGGGCGTCCCCCCGTATGCACTAACTTAAAAATGGGACATTTGAAGCGGACGCGGTTTTCTTCGTTTTTCCACGCAAAAATGAAGCGTTATGGAATCGAAATCGAGTTTCTCATCATAGAGGCTTACAATATTCGTTTTGAGCAGGAGGAG
>JAFSOM010000233.1 GCA_017447005.1 Oscillibacter sp. | reverse complement strand
GGTCGAATGTTGTGACCAACCGACGGAGGCGCCTTGCGTTTCCGATAGAATTTGAGGAGGAATCATTGCCATGAGCAACAGCGTTACAGTAAAAATCTGCGGCGAGGAGTACAAGCTGATTACGGACGATTCCATAGAGTATACGCAATCGGTGGGCAGTCGCGTCAACGCCGAAATGCAAAAACTTCTTTCCACCAAGCGCGTCGGACGCATGGACGCCGCGATTCTGGCCGCGCTGAATATCGCCGATGAACTGTTCAAAGTGCGCGAGACCGACGAACAGCTCCGGGCGCAGATTAAGAGCGCGTTGGACGAAGCCGCCGCCGCTAAAGCCGAAGTCAACGCGCTCAAGCGGGAGTCGGTGAATCTGCAAAAGCGTCTGGAGAAGGCCGAGAAGGCGCAGAAGGCCGCCGAAAAGGGACTGCAAAAGGCGCAAAAGGCGGCGGGGAAACCGGCGAAGCAGGAAGAGCCGGACGCCGGGGAAACGCCCGCGCCGTTAGACGAAGCGGCGATGGCGGAGTTGGTGGAGAAGTCGAAGCGTCCGCGCAAGACGCGCAAGACGAAGGCCGAAGCGGTCAGCGTGGAGACGGTGGAGGAAGTGACCGCCGAACCCGCGCCGGAAGCGGTAACGGAGACGCCGACGGAAGCCGCCGACGCGCCGGAAGTTGTCGAAACGCCGCAAGCGGTCGAGACGCCGGAAGCCGTGACGGAAGAAGCCGCGACGCCGGACGCCGTTGAGGAATCGTGAACGCGTCGGAAGAACATATTCCGCCGGACGCGTCGGGAATGTCGGAAACGCCGGATGCGCTGAAAGCGTCGGAAACGCCGGACGCGTCAAACGGCGCCGCGCCGGAACTGTTAGCCCCGGCGGGGTCGCCCGACGCCCTCCGCGCCGCCGTACAGAATGGCGCCGACGCCGTATATTTAGGTTACGGACGCTTTCACGCACGCGTCCGGGCGGCGGGATTCTCCGAGGACGCGTTCCGCGACGCCGTGCGCTATTGTCACCTCTACGGCGTGCGCGTCTACTTGACGTTAAACACGCTCCTGACTGACCGCGAACTCCCCGCCGCGCTTGACGAAGCCCGCAACGCGTCCCGCTTGGGCGTTGACGCCGTGCTCGTACAGGATTGGGGCCTTTTGGCGTTACTCCGCGCCTGTCTGCCCGACTTGCCCGTACACGCAAGCACGCAGATGAGCGTATTTACGTCGGGCGGCGTCCGACTGTTGCGCGAGGCGGGCTGTACGCGTATCGTCGCGGCGCGGGAGTGTTCCCGGGACGATATCGCCGCGCTATGTCGCAACGGCGGCGCGGAAATTGAAACGTTCGTACACGGCGCGTTGTGCATGTGCTATTCGGGACAGTGCGAGATGTCCGCGCTGATTGGGGCGCGTTCGGGCAATCGCGGACGCTGCGCGCAACCGTGCCGCCTGCCCTGCGGCGTCGGGAAATTCGCGCCGGATGTCCACGCGCTCAGTCTCAAAGATATGAACATGAGCGCGCATTTGGACGAACTGCGCGAAATCGGCGTGGCGTGTCTGAAAATTGAGGGACGGCTGAAGCGGCCCGAATACGTCGCGCTTGTCACCTCTGTCTATGCGCGTCTGTTACGCGAACGCCGCGAACCGTCGCCGGAGGAATCCGCGCTACTGGAACGCGTTTTTTCGCGTTCCGGTTTCACGGACGCCTACTGGCGCGGCGAACGCGGGCCGCAAATGTTCGGGACGCGTCCCGACAACGTCCCCGACGCCGAAAAGCTCTTTCAGGAAGCGCGGGCCACTTACGAAAATGACCGGACGCGTAAAATCGGCGTCACGTTTGACTGCGCGATTCATGCTAACGCGGCGGCGCGTCTGACGGTCTCCGACGCGGACGGCCACAGCGTCACGGTGACGGGCGGCGTACCGGAGGCGGCGCGTACCCGTCCGCTGACGCCGGAAACCGTGTCGAAACAGCTTGCCAAGACGGGCGCCGCGTACCGTTGCGACGCGATACGGGCGGATGTCGACGGCGGCTTGTCGTTGCCCGTCAGCGCGCTCAACGCCCTGCGCCGCGACGCCCTCGACGCCTTATCCGAACGCCGCGCCGCCGTACCGACGCGCCGCGAATTTCCCATGCCGCCCCCGCCCGATAACGATTCCGCCGCGTCCGCGCCCGATAACGTTTCCGCAACGTCCGCGCATGATAACGTTTCCGCAACGTCCGCGCCGCGCTATACGGTCTCCGTATATCGTCCCGCGCAACTGGTTTCCGATTTGCTGACGCTCTCCCCGGCGCGAATTTATCTCCCCTTAGAATGGTTCGCCGCGGATTTCACTATCCCCGACTGGCTCCGCGCCGCCGATACCGAACTTTGCGCGATTCTCCCACGCGTCTGGCGCGACCGCGACGAATCCGCGCTTTCCGATACGCTCCGCCGCGCCGCGTCGCAAGGCCTCACGGGCGTTCTCGCGGGGAATATCGGACATTTGCCCCTGATTCACGACGCCGCGCCCGATTCGCGTATCTATGGCGATTTCGGCCTGAACGTCACGAACGCGCATTCCGCCGCATGGCTCCGTGCGCATGGACTGCAATCCGTTTGCGTATCCTTTGAACTGCGGACGGAACAAATACGCGACATGCCGAAACCCTTGCCCGCCGAGGCGATACTCTACGGGCGTCTGCCGCTGATGATAACGGAAAATTATCCCGGCGGCGTCCGTCCGGATACGAACGTTAGCGGAACGCGTCCGGATGACAAAAGCGGGAGGCGTCCGCGCAACGCCACGGATTCGGCGTTGATTGACCGTACCGGGGCGGCGTTCCCGTTACTCGACGCCTTCGGGGGCCGCGTCGAACTGCAAAACAGCCGTCCGTTATGGCTCGCCGACCGCGACGCGTGGCGTAATATCGGCTTATCGTTCGCCCGTCTGCGTTTCACGACCGAGTCCCCCGACGAATGCGCCGACGTGATACGGGCGTATCTCGAACGCCGCGCCCCCGACCGTCCGTTTACGCGGGGCCTGTACGAACGCGGCGTAGAATAGCGCTGACGGCGCGGAATTTGCGGAACCCCCCTAAATCCCCCCTTTCAGGGGGGACTTGCCGGAACTTCAAAACGCTTTCAACAATCGTTCCCCCGCCCCTGAAAGGGGAGGGGGACAGGGGGAGGGGTCTTGTAAGATGGAAATCTCGGTACGTTACCTTGCGGACGGCCTGCCGGAGTTGCGCGCCATTGACGGCAAATCCGACTGGGTGGACCTGTACGCGGCGGAAACCGTCACGCTGTCCGCCGGGGAATACCGCCTGATTCGCTTGGGCGTCGCAATCGCGTTGCCCGACGGCTACGAGGCGCATATCGCACCGCGCAGTTCCACGTTCCGGAATTACGGTATCCTGCAGACAAACTCCGTGGGCGTGGTGGACAATTCCTATCGCGGCGACGGCGACGAGTGGATGTTCCCCGCTTACGCCACGCGTGACGTGACGATTGACAAGGGCGCCCGGATATGTCAGTTTCGCGTTATGCGCAATCAACCCGCGTTGACGTTCCGCGCCGTGGAACGATTGCCCGGGGCGAATCGCGGCGGCTTCGGCTCTACCGGAAAGTAATAAAGGAGGCCTTGCGTATTTTACGATTGGTTTTAGCGTCGGGGTCTCCCCGGCGGCGCGATTTGCTACGGCAAGTCGGCGTAACGGATTTTACTATCCGCGTCCCGGACGTGGAGGAGGTTCTCCCGGACGGCTTATCGCCCCGGGAAACCGTGGAGGCGGTATCGCGTCAGAAGGCGGAGGCGTCCGACGCCGCCCCCGACGAACTCATCATCACCGCGGACACCATGGTCTTTCTCGACGGACTGCGTCTCGGCAAACCCCGCGACGAATCCGACGCGCTCCGTATGCTCACCGCCCTACAGGGACGCCGCCATACGGTCTGTACGGGCGTGACCGTCCGCAACGGCCCGCGCTTCCTGACGCGCTCGGAGGCTACCGACGTAACGTTCCGCCCCGCCTCACGCGATACCCTCTTACGCTACATCGCCACGGGCGAACCCATGGACAAAGCCGGGGCTTACGGTCTACAGGAACGCGGCGTTCTGCTGGTCGAACGCGTGGACGGCGATTTTACCAACGTTATCGGCTTGCCGCTCCCGCTCTTAGACCGGATGTTAGCGGAGTTTGATTTTCATTTGCTTTCATCCCGCAGGAAATGAGGAACGGGAATTATGAATGATTTTTTCAGGAACAACGGATTATGGCTCTTGTTAGTCGCGGCGATACTCTCGGCGTTACTGGCGGTCGGGGCGGTCACGGGCGCGTCCTCCAATATCGCGGAAAACGCCGTCAACGTCCTTGCGACGCCGTTCCGCACGGGTACGGGTAAATTCGCCGTCTGGTTTAACGAACGTCAGATTTACCGCAGCGACGTGACGAAACTGCAAGAGGAAAACGCCGCGTTGCGGAAACAAATTGCCGACATGGAAGCGGCGATACGTCAGGCGGAGAACGACAGCGAGGAAAACCGCCGCTTGCGCGAATGGTTAGGCTTGCGCCAACAACGCCGCGACTTGTCCGACTTGGAAACGGCCCTCATTACGGAGTACGCCGTCTCCAACTGGACTTCCGCGGTCACGCTCGATAAGGGCACGGAACACGGCGTGGAGGCCGGCGACTGCGTCATTGACCCGACCGGGGCGTTAGTGGGCGTCATCGAACGCGCCGGGACGAACTGGTCAACCATGCGCACGTTGATTGACACCGACACTTCCATCGGGGCGCAGGTGTTTCGTACAAAGGAACTGGGCGTCCTGAAGGGCGAGTTCGCGCTTATGGAAAAAGGACAGGTACGCCTTGACTATCTCCCGGCGGACAGCCGTCTTTTAGCGGGCGATTTGGTCGTCACGTCGGGCGTCGGCGGCTATTACCCCTCCGGCCTCGTCATCGGCGCGATAGACGAAGTGCGCCTCAACGATTCCGGCTCCGCCCCTTACGCGATTCTTACTCCGCAGTCCGACGTGAGCGGCCTGACGCAAGTCGCTATTATCAAGTCTTTCGACATCGTGACCTGAATTTTCCGGAAAGGGGACGCTCTTATGTTTCGTAACGCCGTGATATTCAAATGGGCGCTCTATCTGCTGGCGGCGCTGGCCTGTTTCGCCCTGCAAAGCGTTGCGCAATGTCTGCATTTGCTGGGCGTCATTCCTTTTCTCTACCCGCTTCTGGCGGTGATTCCCGCGACGATGGATTCCCCGGGATTCGGCGGCGCGTTCGCCGTGCTCATGGGCGTGATTTGCGATTTGCTTTTACCGGAAAGTCTGCCCTGTTTCTATACGCTCTCGTTTCCCGTCTCGGCGATGATTGCGTCGTTTCTCTCGCGGGAACTGCTCCCCGCCGGGTTGCTCTGCTCCTACGCGGTCTCGGCGTTCGCGTTCGCCGTCAACGGCTTCTTCCACTGCTTCCTGCTCTGGACTTGGGGCGACCCGTCGCCGTGGATGACCGGACTGTTTCTCACGCTCCGCGAGTTTGCCGTCACGGTTCCGCTTATGTCGCCGCTCATGACGCTGTTGTTCCGTCTCGTCGCCGACCGTACCCGTTACGAGGAAATGCACAAGGGCATGGGCTGAAATTTCGCTTGTTTTATCTCCGCAAAAGCGCTACACTAGGCCATGAAAGGGGGAATGCGCTATGGGCTATCGCAGGCGCAATAACCAATCTCCCGTGAAAATGGGGAGACTGTTTCTCTTGGCGGGCGGTATCTCTACTGTCATGCTGTTGTTCTTCGGCGTCCTCTACAACACGCAGATTATCCACCATGAGGAGTATTTGCAACAGTCCGTAAGCTCGATTGTGCGCCGGGAGACGATTAAGGCGTCGCGGGGGATTGTGACCGACCGCAACGGCGTGACGCTCATCACCAACGCGACGGCCTATGATTTGACGTTCGACCCCGCCCTGTTGAAAAAGGATGAGGACCAGAACGCCGCGATTCTCCGTCTGCTGAATCTGTTCGAGGAAAACGGGCGCTCTTGGACGGATACGTTACCGCTCACGAAAGAGGAGCCGTTCGCGTTCACGGTTGACGAGGTCTCCAAGGAACAGCGGCGGCGGCTTTTGAAGTATTTCACGGAACTGAAAGCGGGCCGCGAGCTTATCGGGGAATATCTCTTGAATCACCGTTCCTTAGTCGACACGACAGACCTTGAGGAAGCGGCGGCGGAGGCGGCGGAGAAGGCCGCGCAGGAGCCGGAGGATTTTAAAGGCAAGATTCAAAAACTCCTGAAAGGCAGTCCGAACGCGTCCGGGGTGTACGTGCCCGACAAACGCACGCTCATGGAACGCCTTCCGGCCAATTCGCTGACCGTGGAACTGCTCACGGACGCGGGCGTGACGCCGGAACTTGTCATGGAATGGATGCGGGCGGATATGGGAATCCCGGAGGACTATTCGCCGTCCGACGCCCGTAAAGTTCTCGGCATTCGCTACGAACTCAAACAGCGTCAGAAGCTCGGCGACAACAGTTCCTATGTCATGACCGAAAACATCGACACGCCGTTTATCTCCATGCTCTCCGACGGTAACTTTGTCGGCGTGAAAGTCATCAACTCGTCCGTGCGCAGGTACGAGACCGACCGCGCCGCGCATATCCTCGGCAACGTCAGCAAACTGTTCCAGACGGATTTGGAGAATCCCATCTATAAGGATTATCCCCTTGACGCCATCGTAGGGCGCAGCGGCGTGGAAGCGGCCTTTGAGGAGTATTTGCAGGGCAAGAACGGACGGCGCGTGTTATCCGTCAACGAGGACGGCAAAATCACGGGCGAATACTACTCCACCACGCCCCAACCCGGCGCCACAGTCGAACTCACGATTGACATAGACTTTCAGGCGAAAGTTGAGGACGCCTTGCGCGACGGCGTGGAATCCATGAACGCGGAGGACGGAAGCGACACCCGCGGCGCGGGCGTGGCGGTCGTGAAAGTCGGCACGGGCGAAATTCTCGCTATGGCCTCCTACCCCACGTTCAAGCCCACCGACTACTATGACACGAAACGCTACAACTCCCTGAGCGATAACCCCGCGAAACCGTTGATTAACCGCGCCACGATGAGCGCGTACCCGCCCGGGTCGACGTTGAAGCCCGCGACGGCTATCGCGGCGTTGCAGTCGGGGAAAATCGGTCTGAACGAGCGTTACTATGACGGCGGGCGCTGGACGTACCCCGGAACGGACGCCTACGCGAATTGCTGGCACGCCGCCGGACACGGTCGACAAACCATCAGTCAGGCGATTACAAATTCCTGTAACGTGTTCTTCGCGGAAATGGGCTACCGTATGGGCCTGAACACGCTGAATTTCTGGTTACAGCAGTTCGGACTAGGCGAGCATACCGGAATCGAGACCGGAGACGCCACCGGACAACGCGCCACGAATCCCGTCGGGCAGGACCAAGCCCCGTGGGCCGCGTTCGGACAGTCCAATCAGATTTACACGCCCCTACAGCTTGCCAATTATGTCGCCACGCTCGTTTCCAACGGCAAGCACTGCAAGGCGCATTTGCTCAAAACCGTCAAGGCCTACGACAACAGCGAAATTTTAGCCGTCGGCGACACCAGCCCGCAAAACGTGATTGAGATTGCCCCGGCGAATCTGAAAGCCGTCAAAACGGGTATGCGGAATCTGGTATTGAGTTCGCTTGACCGCTATTTCTCGGAATGCGTCGTGGACGCGGGCGCCAAAACGGGTACCGCGCAGTTAGGCCGCGGCATTACCAATAACGGCGTGTTCATCTGTTTCGCCCCCTACGACGAACCTGAAATTGCGATTGGAATGGTTATCGAAAAGGGCGCGGCGGGCGCGCATTTGGCCCCGACCGCCGTCAACATTATCAACGCTTACTTTGACAAGGAGCCTGTCGCAACCGTGATTACCGGCGAAAATCAACTGCTTCCCTGACGCGCCGAAACGTCAGCGTCACGGAACGCGCCAACGCCGGGAAAAATCGGTCCCCCATACGCGCAAAG
>JAFSOM010000232.1 GCA_017447005.1 Oscillibacter sp. | reverse complement strand
CGACAAACGCTTTGCCGCTCTCCCGGTCATTCATGACATTCATCTCGGAGACTGGAATTATGTGATTTCCACTCTCAATCGCTGATTCTTTCCTGTGCGATAATTCCTACGTGATTATTTTATTTTTGCGCAAGTCCTTAATGGCTATTGCGTTTTGCGTTTACAGGCTGTTTGACGTGGCGATTTGGATTGTCGTTCCTGTTCTCGCTCTTTTGCTCCTTTTTCGTATCCTGCTGAGAAGGAGATGACAACCCGATGATGAATTTATGGGATAAGTTCAGGCGTTTTCTGCTTTTCTGGCTTGTCGTGTTTGTCATTCTGATTCTCCTTTCCATGATTATCTACCATGACCAGATTTTTACTGCTTTGTCCAACAGTTTCAGCGGCTTGGTCAGTTCCCTGACTTCCATAGCCATAAGTGTTTTCGTCCTGCTGTTGCTTTTCCGAATTCTGCTTTAAATCGCGGCGCTTGCGCGTCCAGTTGGAATGGAGGAAGCCATGCCACAATCTTTGCAAGAAAAAACGCTCGCCGGGCTTTCGGACGAGGAAAAGTGCGATATTCTGCTTTCCTTGATTAACCGCGTTGATTTGGGCAGACCCGTCGGATTTGACCCGGCGGAAATTCTGCTGGACGAGGACAATTTGATTCTCGACCCTCCCGCGCAGAACGAGGAGAGCCGGAATCCTTTGATGTTGCCGTCTGAATCGGTTCGGCACGTTTTGACGGGAGGAAACGCTGTGGAGGAGAGCCGGAATCTTTTGATGTTGCCGCCTGAATTGATTCGGAACGTTTTGGCGGGAGGAAACGCTGTGATGAATGCTCCGCAGAGCTGGTTTCTGCTTGGGATGATTGCCTATTATATGTACTACCGGACGGATTACTATGCTCAAAACGACGTGTCTATTTTAGACATAGACAGGCATATCCGTCAGCGGACATCCGTCATTCAGGCGAATGAGGCGCAAAACATTCCCTTCGCCGACGCGGTTGCCAAAATGACGGCGGTAAGCCCCGCCGCCCGTGAAGAGGGAATCTCCGCGTTCCTGCAATATCTCCCGGAACATATGCCGGGAACAATCCGGGTGCGTTTCCTCTGCGACGGTCGCATAGTCGGGGAAAGGGACGTGGAATCCATGCGGGAAGATGTGGAGGACTTGGAGCCTTCGGGGCGAATCCTCTTAAATGGCGTCTGGTATCGCCCCGTGACTTCTCCAATCCGCGTCCTGTATCGGCCGGGGCGGCACTCGCTCAATGTGGACTTGGCGCGTCTGTCGCCGCAAGGATTCAAAATCAAAAGAACATGGCGGTAATGATTATGATGAGACGGACAGAACATCTATACGCGGATTTTCGGGAAT
Source organism: Oscillibacter sp. (assembly GCA_017447005.1). Taxonomy (GTDB): domain Bacteria; phylum Bacillota; class Clostridia; order Oscillospirales; family Oscillospiraceae; genus Oscillibacter. Next base: position 5,034 of record JAFSOM010000232.1, on the reverse strand, counting down.
ACGCAACCTACCATTTTGCGTTGCGCACTGCGGGTGCGATTGAGTTGGACGACCGACTCGGACATCACAAGACGCTTGGCTTGGACAACCGGCGGCACGAGTTTTACAAATTCCGTAACTGGGCGGTAGTCAGCCGCCAGCGGAATCAGACCTGTGAATTGACTTTGCGATACAATATCGCGTGGGCGCGGGCGCTCCCCGTCACGGCGCAATACGAACGCGCCGCCAGTCAGCTCCCGCCGGGATTTCTCCAAATCCATTTCCAAGCGGGGACGGTTGATTTGCAATCCCGCATTGACGGCGGTCCGGAATGGACGGCGGAAAATGTCCGCTCTCTGGAGATTACGCCGAATCAGAAAATTACGGTTGTTTCCGATTCCGGACAAACCTTCCGCCCCGTGTCGGAACCCTCCCCTCCCTCTGCCCCTCTGTTCCATGTCGTCCCGCCAAACGGCAGTACAGAGGAAAGCGGAAACGAAATCCATATCCCGCCCCAGCCACTGGAAGTGCCCTCCCCTCCGAATGCGGCGGAGGAGCTGGAACGGGTTCAGCTGGAACTGGAAGAGGCGCAAAACGAACGCAATCAAGCGCGGGAAAACCTCGCACGAATGCGGGAACAGTTCGAGCAGGAACAGCGGCGCAACGCGCAGTTGCAGACTTCGCTTTCCGGCAGTCTTGAACATCTGGCGGAGAGTTTGCAGGTCGATTTGGAACATTTGAATGCGGCGCTTCAAGAAAAAACACGGGCAGTCCAAACCCGGACGGCGGAATTGGAAACCATTTCACAGAATGTGAAAACGCTGGATTCTGATTTGAAATCCATAGAAACGCAGATAGAAAAACTGAATGAACTGAAGGAAATTCGCTCTATGGACTGTCAACAGGCGCGTGAGGAACTCAACGCCCTGCGGATGCAGTATCAGGATGACGATGTGTCTTTGGCACTCCTTCAGGAAAATGCGTCCCCCCTTCTGCGAAATTCGACGCTCAGGAAAACTATGAATCGAATCGGAGAAGAATTGGACGCGGCAGAACAGCAGATTGGGCGAATCATTCGCTGGCGCGAGGCCGTCAATGGCACCATACAGAGAACTATTTTAGAGGGAAACGGACTTCTTAACTCTGATTCTGAACTAAAGTTTGAACCTAACTGTTGAAGATGTCGTAAACTTTTTCCATTTCGCGCCTCCTGAAAAAGCTACGACGCGGCTCTCCTGCCTCATTCTTTATTATCAGCGCGTTCGGCGTTCGTTATCACGGACTGCCGGAAGGCGCGGACGCGTCCTTTTTCCTGTGCAAGGAGTTAATTCCGGGATACCTGAACGGCGTCAGCGGAGAATACGCGCCGCTTGATGGATATTTTGTCGCGGAACGTGAGCCGAGCCGGAGGCGTTTGAGCGTTTCGACGCGCAATTCCCGCCGAAAGAGAAATTGAAACTGCCGGGGCAGATTTTCTGACTATCCGTCCCGCTCGGCCTGTGCGACGCTCCCGCTGTCTGTCCCCATTTATTGCGGACAAAACGTCAAGTTTACAAAGGGCTTGCACTGACGTATAATCAACGCGTATTTAGGTCGGAGCATTTTTAGGTAGGAGCATTTTAGGTTGGAGCAGTACGGTCAGGGGCGTAGCGCCCCCTTTGAACCTCCTCAATGAAGACGTGAAACCCGATAGACCGCAGAAATGAATTTGTCCTCTGTTACGAAGCGAAAATTGAATAACAGCCGATATGCGACGCGGAAAGATGAGCAATCTATGAAGGATTGGACAGTCTTTTTGTGCCGTGTTCTCTTCTATACGAGCAAATTGAAGAAATCTTTATCGAAATACGCGGAGAATTGGAAAGTCACGCAAAAAGCCGGATGAAAATTCGATTGTAACGGACAATTTCTCGATTTTGTCTATGGCAGGCGCACGCTTTCGTCAAATTGCCGGATTTTCTTATTTTATAGTTGACAGAAAAACCAGTTAATTTTGCCGCCACTTTGAGGTTTTCAAGGAGAAATTTAGCATTAAAATGAAGCGGTTTTGTAGCCACTTTTTAGGCCTAATCAAAAGTGGTTGCAAAAAGGCGAATTTTTCTGTCACTTTTATGAAAAATGGCAGAAAAATTAGGCAAATTTGAAGCCTCGCTTGATAGAGACATCTGGGAAGCCCGTAAATCGTTTGGCAATTATGCACAATAGAACAAATATATCATTTTTCTTTAACACTTTTTCTGGTGTGTTCCCCAAAAGCATGGAATGAGCGAATTGCCATTTTTGCGAATTTATACCAAAATCGGCTTGAAATCTGAATAAAAATGGCTTTTCTGAGTTTGATGATTTGAAATTTCAGATTTTCGCCTTTGGAAAAATTCGCTGGATTGGGAACACGCCCTTTTTCTGAACCAGACAAATTGAATGACAGCCGATAAATGTCGCGGAAAGATGAAGAGCCTGTGAAAGATTGGACGGTCTTTTTGTGCCGTGTTCTGTTTCACCGCATGAGCAAATGGCGTTAGTCAGGAAGTGGGTCGGTAGTCAAATTATTACCAAAGCGGTGTGGTGGACATCCCAACAAGAGAACACATGAGCGCTAATACTGTGCAAAATAGCGTCAGCGACATGAGAAAAAGATTCTTTCGCCCGATATACGGTGGAGAACAGGCTGTTATAACGGTTGATATATTGAATCGCCACTCCGCGGTAATGAGAGTAACGTTCGTGAATATACGAATGGAAATTGTTGACGTTGTTCAAATTCGCGGTTCCTGCGTTCTTTTGCTCCTGTCTGTCCACGCTCTCAATCACGCAGTCGGCGATTTCCTCCAAATGCCCATAGCCTTTCAGCCCATCGGTAAACGCAACGCATCCGGTTTCAATATGTCCCTGAAACGCCGTCTTGATTTCCCCGGCGCTCGGATGGGCGCGGTTGAGCGTAACGGCATAGGCGGAGCCTCCGTTGCGCTCAACGCCCGTCATAATACAGATTTGCTCATTTGAAATTCCCCTTTGGGTCGCTTTCTCGCCGTGGTTTCTCGGTTCTCTGGACGCATTTTCGGGAAATTTACGCCCTTTCAGGCTTTCAAGGACATAAGTTTCGTCAAGTTCCGAAATGCCTCCCAGTTGGGTCGGACTGGCTTTTTCACGCGCTTCCATAGACATCAGAATCTTATGGCGCATATGAAAAGCGGCGTCGTGGGACATCCCCAGCCTTTGGGCGGTCTCGTCAAGGGAAACAAAGCCGTCCAGCGTATCGGCGACCGCTTCGCTCCAGATTTCCTCATCATAATGGGAATTTTCCATAATTGTACCGCTACTGACCATGAACACCCCGCCGCAATCCTTGCAACAGAAGCGTTGTTTGCCTCGCTTGTGGCCAAAACGGATAACGGAACTTCCGCCGCAGCGTGGACAATGCTCCGGCTTTTCCCGCTCCGCTTTTCCGCCGCTGTTTTTGTTTTGGATTTGCTGGATATATTGCAGGACTCGCGCCTGTTCTTCTGCGGAAAGATTCCTGCTTTCCTGACAAATCATTTCATAGTCCGTCATGCTCTCCCCTCCTTATATAGTTACTCAAACTTCGCAGATGTAAATTTGCAACTTTTTGGAGGAATTTAAGGCGTGTCCCAAATATAGCGAATACTTTCCCAAGAGGGGAAATCCGGTTTTTCAAACTGTTTTTCGCCGCAATGGGAAAATACAGGATAAATTCTTCAAAAATCCGAATTTCTAAGGGGAGTTAGAGCTTCAAAAATGTTCGCTATTGTTCAGTGAAAATGGGACACGCCGAATTTAATAAAATAGCAAGCCGCAAGTCCTAAAGTATGGTATAATGTCGTTGAAACACAACACTGAAATACCATAGAAAGGACTTGCGGTTATGGAAAGTATAGCATTTGAGGGCGAAAAAGGGAAGGGCTTTTCCGAAAGAATGCGGAGATTTTTTTCACGCTTTCAAATCGGCGGGATTCTCCGGGAATGCAACGCGTATAAAGAGCGTGGGATTCCCGCTCTTACGGTATTGGCCTATCTCTTTTCGCTGGCGTTTCAGGGTCGGAGCCTGTATCTGGATATGTTGTTGAAAAAGGCGCCGGGATTTCGCAAAGACACCGCGTATCGTTTTCGCAACAGCGTGAAAATCAACTGGCTCCGCTTTGTCACGACCCTGAGCTACCGTATTTATCATACGGCGATAAAGCCCCTGACAGATGAGGCGCGGGAATGCGCGTTTATCATAGATGATTCCGTCTTTGAACGGGCGCGTTCCAAATGCGTGGAACTGCTGGCCAGAGTGTACGACCATGCGGGGAATCGCTATACGCTGGGGTTTCGGATGCTGACGCTGGGATGGTCGGACGGGGCGACATTTCTGCCGGTTAATTTCTGCCTGTTATCCACGGAAAACGCGAAAAACCGTAAAGTCGAGGCCAAAACATACGACAAAAGAAGCTATGCGGCGGAAATTCGGGAACTTTCCCAAACAAAGGCGACGGAAGTTGTCCTTCGCCTTCTCGCGCTTGCGCTTCATGCCGGCTACAAGGCCAAATACGTTTTGTTCGACCGTTGGTTTTCCAGCCCCAAGATGATTCTGGCGCTCAAAAAGATGGAACTGGAAACCGTGGCGATGGTCAAGAAAAGCTCTAAGATATTCTATGAGTACCAGGAAAAACGGATGAGCGCCGCCTCTATTTACGCCCAATGCAAAAAGCGGCGCGGACGTTCCAAATATCTTTTGAGCGTCACGGTTGGCGTCGGTCGGGAAGAGCGCGTTCAGGCGAAACTGGTCTTTGTCCGTAACAGAAACAAACGCTCGGAGTATCTGGTTCTGATTTGTACGGATATTTCTCTGAGCGAAGAGGAAATCATCCGGCTTTACGGAAAACGCTGGGATATTGAGGTATTCTTCAAAACCTGCAAATCTCTTTTAAAACTGGAGGACGAATGCCGTTCCCTTTCTTACGACGCCATGTGCGCGCAGGCCGCGATTGTCTTTACCCGTTATCTTTTCCTTGCCGTTGAGATAAGGGAAGAGAAGGATTTGCGCTCGGCGGG
>JAFSOM010000231.1 GCA_017447005.1 Oscillibacter sp. | reverse complement strand
GAGTTGCCGTCCCCGTGAGGGGTGTGGGCTGTGTCGGCGTTAGACGTGGAGTTTACGCTTAACAGCGCTAGTTGCCGTCCCCGTGAGGGGTGTGGGCTGTGTCGCTCAAAAGTACGGGCGTTGTGAGTATGGCGAGATTGGTTGCCGTCCCCGTGAGGGGTGTGGGCTGTGTCGGCGAAAACTGGCGGGAAAAAACCAAATTCCAGAGTTGCCGTCCCCGTGAGGGGTGTGGGCTGTGTCTGTCCGAGGAGCGGCTCATTACCGACCTCAAAGCGTTGTTGCCGTCCCCGTGAGGGGTGTGGGCTGTGTCCGAGGGCGATATCGAGACTGCCGAGAATCTCAGTTGCCGTCCCCGTGAGGGGTGTGGGCTGTGTCCCAGCCGTGCTACTACAGCGAAGGACGTCTCGATGAGGTTGCCGTCCCCGTGAGGGGTGTGGGCTGTGTCTGCCGTCAAGGTTGTCTTTCGGAACCGCCACGAAGTTGCCGTCCCCGTGAGGGGTGTGGGCTGTGTCCCTGGACTTGTGCAGAGGGTATTGCCTCTATGGCGCGTTGCCGTCCCCGTGAGGGGTGTGGGCTGTGTCAGCAAAGTTGTACAAACCGCGCAAGGCTTGCGGAGGTTTCCCCTGACGCTTTCGCCGAATATTCTATCATATCCCCGGCAAAAAAGCAAGAGATTTTGTAAAAAATTAGGAACGCGTCAGGGGGGTTTCTGTGCGAACCGCTTTTTTCGGCCTGTCCGCGCAAGGCGTCGGAAGGCGGTTCGCGCTACAGACGCCGCGTTTCCATGCGCAGGCGCAACACCTGTTCCCAGTACAGGTGGACGTAGTCGAACTCGCGTTCCATGCGCCCGTCCGGGAGCGTGCGGACGCGTCCGGCGTCGACCCGGCGGGAGACGGAGCGCAAAACCGGTTTGTCCCCCGCCAAGTCGAGCAGTCCCGACAGCAGATTCAGGGGCAGAACCGCCGCGACCGCGTCCGCCTCCGCCACGGCGGGACGCAGGGCGGATAAGTCCTCCACGGTGTCCGCCCACACCGACAGCGCGACCGGGCCGCCTAACGCCCGTTCCAAATCGGCGCGTTGCGCGGGCGTCATCTCGTGGCGGGAAATCCAAAGAACCCGTTTCATATGGGGCCTCCTCTCCTCCGTTACTCCGTTGTCATATTATCCGCACGGCGGGGGAGAAATTCAGGGAAAGCGTTTGCAAGACCCCTCCCCCTGACCCCCTCCCCTTTCAGGGGCGGGGGAACGGATTTTTCAGGCCTAATGTCATGAACTTTACGGTATAACCCCCTAAATCCCAATGTCATTCACTTTATGCGGAACCCTCCTAAATTCTCCCTTTCCGGGGGACTTCCGGGACTTGCAAGCGCTTTCAAGACTGTTTCCCCCGCCCCTGAAAGGGGAGGGGGTCAGGGGAGGGGTTCGGAACTCCCTTTAAGTTCATGACAGCGCTCAAAGCGGTTTGAATTTATTCCGCAACGCTTCCCAATCCGGCGGGGCTTGCGGCGTTTGCGACGCTTCCAGCTTATCGCAAAGCTCTTTCGCCGTGGGTAGGGACGTGCGGACGTTCTGGTATTCCTTCAAGCCCATGTAAGAAAACTCGTTTCCGTCGGCGATAAGGCGCTTCATGCGCAGGAAGTCTTGAATCTCCGGGAAGTCCAAGAGGGAACGTTTGGATTTTCCCTTTTTCTTTCCGTTTTGAAGCTTTGAGAGCGCGTCGGCGGCGCGTTTGTCATAGGCGGCGACATACGCGTCAATCGTCCCGGGGTCGAGTTCGTTCGGCGCGGCGAACAGTCCCTCCGGGCGGTACATCGCGTCGAGGTCGAACGTCAGAACGGCGTCGAGCGTGACTTTGACTCTGCCGTAGCCGTAGGGTTTGCCCATGCCGATGGATTGCCGGTACTCCTCCGGCGCCGAGGAATCGCGTTTGAGGCGTATAGACCAAATCAACAGGCCGAGTTCCTCCCGCGTGAGGTTCTCATAGCGGATGACGCCTTGGAATTTTGTCCCCGCCGCGAGAGGGCGGAAGGGGTTGTTCATGTTCTCATTCTTTCCGGCGGCGGTCGTCTCCACGGGCTTCAGCCAGTATTGTTTGTGTCCCCGGAGTTGGAAACCCGGCTCCAGTTCGCTCCCCTGTTTGTTGTCCTTGCAGTCGTTATAGTTCTTGCCGTCCTTGAGGTAGCCGGGGTAATAGCCCGGCTTCGGATTGCCCAGAATCATAGAGGCTTTCGGGCATTCGGACGGCGTCCCCAGCGCGTGGAAGTCGCCCACGCTGACGCGGGAGGCGTAAGCGTTCTCTTTGCGCGCAAAGCCAAGCAGGGTGTCGGTATAGTCCAAGACGCCGCTGTCCGCCGCTTCACGCTGTTTGGGGGGAAGGCCGTCCGCGACGGACCAGCGGAACCCAATCCGCAGAAACAGGGACATTCCAAAGAACAAACGCTTTTCATGCCGGATATAAAACACAGGCTTGCGTTCGCCGTCTTTGGGGAGATTCCAGAAGTCCGTGTTATAGAGGATATGCCATGTGTTTCCATCCAGACTGTTTTTCCGGTTCTCGAAATCCTCCCTGTAATTGAGAATGTCCTCATTGTCCACCGGAAACGCGTCCTCTTCGCGCAATTCCCGCGGGAACAGGTAAAGATGATTCGGCTCTCTGCCGACCCAGTGTCCGGTATAGAGCAAATCGCCTTCCCGCATATCGGGGCGCTTTTCCGCCAGCGGGACAATTTCCGACACGCGCTTGTCGTCCAAGGCGCGATAAGCGACGGGCACAGTCTGCGCGAACCGTTCCCCGAAACGCTGTACGCTCTCATGTTTCCGGGAAACGCGGTAGGCCTTCGTCACGATGGGCGTAATCCAGTATTTGCCGCCCCTGTTTTCGAGATAGCCGCATTCCACTTTTTCCGGGACGCTGTAGGCTTTGCCGCTTTCGGGCGTCTTATAGGACTGAATGTCCAGCGTATTTCTGTAATACTCTTTCAGTTCCGCCCGGACGCTGTGCCCGGACGATGCCATTTCCCGGAAGTACAGCCGTTGATTCTCCACGTCCTCCCCCTGCCGGATGACGCCATAACTGAGAATCTTCATATTCTGCCGCAACAGTCCCCGGACGGTCGAACCGGGAATGCAAAAGCGTCCTTGCGCGTCGCGGAAAAAGCGGAGCGTTTTATCCGCCTCCCGCGTCCCGTTCGAGACGAATATCGGCGTTTCCGCTTCCAGCGTGACATGAATTTCTCCGGTCAGCCGTTCCGGACGGATTTTGTCGTGTCCGGCTTCCTCTAACAGCGTTTCCGTATCGGGGGCGGACGAAAGGATTTTATTGGAGAACGGCACGAAATTATAGGGCGTATGCGTATGGTTCACCGCGTCAGCCATTGTACGCGCCTCCTTTCCAGTCCGCCAGACGCCGGACGGCTACATAGGCCTGTCCGTCCTCGTCGTAGCCCCAATAGCGCCGGACGGCAATCCAGTCGCCCAGACGCGCATTGTCAAGTTGATAGCGTTCCGTGACGGCGTCGGCGTCCTCCGGCGTATCACGGACGGATACGGCGCGAAGCGTCCCGCCGTCGCGGTAGACGTGAATTTCCCGTTCCGCCGAAAAGAAGCGGGCCTCCGTCAGTTCCTCCGCGTCCACGCGTTCCGGCGTCCGGCCTAACGTCACGCCGCCATAGGCGAAAATCAGACTGTAGGGAAGCGTCAGGCCTTCCGCCAGCGCCCGCGACGCGTCCATCGTTTCCAGTTTCATGTCCGTTTCGCCTCCAATCCCGTAAGCCAACCTTGGACGGTTTCGACTTCTCCGCTTGCCTCACAGCGGAAACCGTCACGGAAACGGAATAACGCCGTTCCGCCGCCGGGAAGACGGATTTCCAATTCCGAGGCGTCCAGCGTTCCGCGGCCTATCGAACGACCGCTCCCCAGCCCGTAAAGATTCCATGCCAAGTCCCGCAAGGCGTAAAGCAGCAGCGCGCAGCCGCGTTCACGGTTCGCCGGGAGACTGACGCGGAGTTCCGCCGGAACGCTCGTCGACACAGGCTCTTCCGTGAACAGCCCCGACGTAACGACGCCTCCCGTAAAGCGGTTGATTCGGATACGCTTGACGCGGACGCGCTTTTCGTTGGAAAGCCGGATGTCCTCGAAACGCGCAACGCCCGCCAAGCCGTTGTCATTGCCTCCCCGCGCCATGCGTCCGAACAGCGATTCCGTCTCCCCGACGGGCAAGCCTTTCAAGACGGCGATTTGCTCCGCTCTCGCCCGGACGGCCCCTTTGACGGAAGAGCCGGGAATGACGGCGTATCCGGCCTCTTCTATGGAAACTGTCACCATAGAGGGCTTGCCGTCCTCCTCCGCGAAAGCCTCCGCGCCCGCCTTGACCAGCAGACTGTCGGCGCGAAAACGTAAAATAAACTGTACCCGGCGACTGTCCGTCAAGGCTTCCGGCGTAATGGGAACGCCGTCAGGCGGCGATTGGTTCAGCCATTCGCGGCGGTCATTTTCTTTGGATAGGATGTACACCCGCTTTCGATACCGCAGGGAGACCCGTCCGAAACCATTGCTTTTCTGCGCCCCCAGACGAATTTCGCCGTTGTGGAGCGCGGAGAGCATCCGTTCAATGGTCGCCAATTCGCCCTTTTGCGTTTCTTCCGTACCCAGCCAAATGAGTCGGAAATCGAATCGCGCCCCGGTTTGGATATGCGCCATGTCAAACTTTTTATCGTTTTCCGCCGCATGGGTTTTCGGATTCAGTTTCAGGCGGGGCCGGAGCGTCGTTTCCGTTTCGGGGAGAAATACGCCGTCGGATACGCGAAGGCGTCCCGGGCGAATCTGTCCCCCGACGGCGGAACTCCCGAACAGCGCGTCGGCGTTTTCGCCGTTCTCCTCCAGCCAGCCGCGCAGCGCCCCCGCAAGGGAACTCCCCTGCAATAACAGAACGGGTTGCGCGTTCATGAAAACCGTTTCCGCGTCGGCGGCGTTTCCGTCAGTCCGGACAGGCGTCAGGCGTTTCGTTAGGAGAAGCGTCTCCGGGTCGTTGTCGGCTCCTCCGGTGCGGATGGGCGTCAGGCATTCCGCGCTGACCTCGTACCATGCCGCTACTGTAAATTCGGCTTTCAACATGCCTCGCCGCCCTCCTTTCCGATGTTCCGTCCGGCGTCGGTTTCCTTCGCGTCGGCGTCAGTCTCTTTCGCGTCAGCGTCGGTTTCTTTCGCGTCGGCGTCCTGTTTCTCCCGTCGGCTATAGTTAAACAGCATACGCAAGAGATTCAAACGCTCCTCTTTGGAATCCATACAGGCGCTTTCCAGCGGCGGGGAAAGTTTCAACGTCCGGGAAAGAGGCGTTTCCAAGACCGTTTCCGTCAATTGCCGAATTTCAGAAAATCGGACGCTGTGACGGATATTCTTGCTTTCATTCAGCCCGAACCACTTATCAATTTTTTGGGATACCCCGCCGCGCCGCGCCGCCTCTTCACACAAACTTTGCAAGGTTCCAATCTGGCTCGGCGACATCTCGCTTTGAATCACGCGTTGCGCGTTTTCCATCACCCAGCCGTATTTCGTGCGACGAATCGCGGCGGCGGCAGTTTCGACGCTTTCTCCGGCCTCATCCGGCTGAGAGGCGCGGACGCCCGTTTCCTCGTCAAAGTACGTTTCGCGCAGAAACAGGACTTGTCCGAAACCGTCCTCCCGGCGGATTCCAATCCCTTCCGCTTGAACGTTTCGCAAAGCGTCCAAGGAAGGCGCGCTCCCGCAACGAAGTTTAAAGACGCTTCCCCGGTCGTACATCCGAACCGCGGGAAGATGACAGCCCCAAATCCGGTTATAGCCGCCGTATTCCGCCAAAGAGGTGTCGCACGCTTCCACGGTCAGACTTTCCACGCCCAGCTTTTCCGCCAGTTGCGCCAGAGGAGAACCGTTTTCGGCGTCGCGGTCAAACCCCTGAATCCGCCCGTTTCCGTCCCGGACGGCGAACGGCGACAAAGCCAACATATACAAGGTTTCGCTGATTGCGTCTCCGTCCCTGTAGCCGTAGGCCTCCGCCCAGCGGGGAGAATCCGTGACTTCCAGCAAAGTCCGCGTATACTTGCCGAAACCCGCGAACCGGTCCGCGCCGATATGGGCGGTTTGCGGAATCGCCGCGCCCACGGTTTCCGCTAAGGTTGGGTCGTCCAGCAGAATATAGCCTTCAAATTCCTGTCCGGGAAGAAGAAATTGCGTCTGAAACATTCCGTCCTTATCGCCGCTTTTGTCGGCGTTGCGTTCCTGAGAAATGCGCGTCGCGCCGCCCGTGGGAGCTTGCCAGTAGCGGAGACTATATCCGCCCGCGTCGTCGGAAGTCAAGGCGCAAAATTCCCCGACTTTCGCCCGTTTCAAGCCTTTTTTCGGAATCTCCTCCGGATTCGCCGTCAATACGGACACAAATTCGGTTTTGTCCTTGCTCTCGTAAAAGCCCCGGACGGAGGGAATCGGCGGAAGTTCTCCGCGAACGGGCAGAGCGTCCGGAAACCGCACGGCGTCCGAAAGAATCTCCGTTTTATGCGCGGCGAACCACTCGGGACGCTCCGCCGCAAGCGTTCCCATGACCAGTCCGCGCACGGCGGAACCCGGAATATATCCCCGCGTTTCGTACTGGTTATCCAGACTGCGGCTCAAGTCCGTCATCAGGGCGGCGGATTCCAGTTTCAAACGGTAGCGGATACAATGCCCCGGAGAAAGCGCCGCTTTCGACCGTTCCGAACGCGGACGCCGTTCCCGAACCGCGCAGTCCACCTCGCCGAATCCGCGACTGCGCATCGTTCCCGCCCAGCGAATCCCGCGTAACGCTTGCGTCACCAAATCCCTGTCCTCAACGGCGCATTCCGCCTCCCCGACAAAGGTCAGCCCCCGGCAGACGCATTCCGCCGAACGCAGAGACCCAGCCGCGACCGTTCCGGCAGTCCGGTCAAGACTGGTAAAGGTTCGCGTCTGGTAGCAGTCCTCCGGCGCGGACGGACGCTCGCGGAGACACAGTTCCGTCAGCGTAACGCGCCGGGCGTCCTCCGCGCAGTTGCGGCCCGACTCGCCCATGACGGCGGCTAAGGTTTCCTCGGCGGCGCGGCGCTGTTGCGCGTCAGCGGCGGCCCACGCCAGCAGGTTTTCCATGCTTTCCCGTAACAGTCCCTTCCACGCGCTCCCCCGGAGATAAGGCCAGCCGTCGCTGTCCTTGCAAACCGCGATGTCCGCGCCGCCGGCGTCGCTGTACCCGGAGCCGAAAACGGCGTCCGACACCAGCCGCATGGAGACTTCCAGCGTAACCCGTTTTGTCATGTTTCCGCCTCCTCACCGATTCCCAGCGCGGTGAAATGGTCAATCATCTCCACGGCGTCAAAAAACAGACAGCGCGATACGCCGTTCACGTCCTTGAACGCCTCGCCCCGGAAAGACGCCATTCCCCCGGAGAATAATTTTTCTCCCTCGTCGCCCCAAACCTTATTGAACTGCTTCCAGCGTTCCGTGTCCGTGCGATATTGCGCGTGGAACGCCTGATATAAAAGATAGGAAACTTCCGCGCTACGCAAGAAGTAGCGGCTTTCGACGGCGCCCTGTTTGAAGGCCGTGCGCAAGTCCTTGATTTTCCCCCGCGCCGTCTGTCCGTACTCTCCGCGCATGGCCTGACATAACGCCTTGAAATAGTCGTAAGTCCTGACGCCCCCGGTCATGTCTCCGCAAACGCCGCCGTCAATGTCCATGCGCTTTGAGGTCTCTTTTTCATTGCCCGCCAGCAGAACCACGGGACGCAGTTCCATACGCCGGGGTTTTTCTTGTTCGTCCCTGTCCTCGGTCTCGTAGGCGCGCCGAATCTCGTCCAAATCGCCCCGGAGCTGTCCAAACTCAATATGCCAATCCAGCGCGCTGACGCCGTGAACGGCAGTATTCTTCTTCGTCTCCGCGTTCCCTTGCGTTTCCCCTTTCGCGTCCCCGTTGGCCCGCTTTTTCGCGTCCGCCTCCGCCTCCGCTTTGCGAATCTCCGCAACGAATTTCTTTGCGTTGGAACACAGCTCTTCCGACAATTGATAGGCCTTATGAAACGGATATTTCCGATGTACCAGCGCAACGCCTGCGCAAGCGTAATAGCCCTCTCCGCTCTCCGGATTCCGCAGGTTTTCCAGAAACAGCCTTGCGCATTCCAAGCCGATACTACCCATGGTTACAAAACAAACGTCGTCCCCAGCCAGAATCACCGGGCGAATCGGTAGAACATGGGCGGGCGGCGGGTCTTGCGATTGGTTAGCTTTGGGCGTGTGATTCAGGGTTTCGGGATTTTTCTCCAGATATGCGGCGACCTGTTCCGCCGTTCTCCGGAACGCCGATTTGAACGCCTTGTCTACCGTCTCGCTGAACTCCGCTAATTCCTTGCGCAAGCCGTCCCAGTCGGTTTCCGAGTTCTTATCGTAAATCTTGTTGACGCGGGTTCCCATGCCGTTTCCGTCGATGTGAACCGCCGCTATGAAGTTGTCCTCGCCGCAAAGATGTTCCATCCGTGACGGATACTCGCAGCCGTCCGGCGCCGGCGCCGATTCCTCCAAGCTCTCCGCCCACGCGCTTTCCAACGGCTCAGGCTGGAATGTGCGCGGATTCATTTTCTCCACGCCGAAGCTGACTTGTCCCACGGCGTTTCGCCGTAAGGCTTTTTTCTCCTCCAGTTGCCGCGACAACTCCCGTAAATTCGCCGCGCCGGTTTTCCGTTGAAACGCCGTCGGCTTGTCTTCTCCAAGGATGTTTTCGTCGTATTGGAGACGCTTTACGAATAGTTCCATGCCGCGGAAGCGTTCCATAGCGGCTTTCGTGACGCGTCGGGCGAACTCCGTCGCCGTATCCTCATCGTCGAACTGCAGGACGGCGTGTCCGCCGCCGGAGTAGACCAGATTTTCCGCACGGTCATAAAGATTCTCCGCGGCCTCCCGAAAGAAATCGCGTCGTTGCAGACGGGTCAAATGTCCGGTGACAAAATCAATCTCCGCCGAACGCGCCGCGTTATCGCGCAGTCGTTTGCTACTGAAAATGTAGTCCTGTTTCCGGGAGACCTCCAGTTTCAATAAAAATTTTTTCAATCGCGTCCCCTCCTTCACTTGCGCCGGAATGACAGATTCCGTCCTTTTCCGACCGCTATCATAGCATGTTTTCACGCTCGTTGCAAGCCGTTTCGGCGTGGCGTCAAAAGCGCCGTCCCAGTTCCCCAACATGCTTATCGCCTTCTATGATAGAATCCGCTGTTTCGGATGTCGATTCAGGGCTTGTCCGAACATTTTCTCTTGCGGGTTTCTACTTATCTATCCAAACGGCGGAAGCGCAAATTCAGGGTTTGTCCGAAATTTTTTTAGGATTTCTCTTGCAAGTCTCCGCGTGGCATAGTATAATCAGCGCATAGCGCAAAGGAAACGCCCCTTACGGGGATGGCAACAGATATTTATACTGGTTGAAGTCGATGTCGAAGTGACAGCCCACACCCCTCACGGGGACGGCAACAACTCGTCGATGCGCGTTGCGTTGAATTTAACGTAGACACAGCCCACACCCTTCACGGGGACGGCAACTCGAACAAGTAGCGGTAGGCGGTTTCCGCATTGGGACACAGCCCACACCCCCCCCCACGGGGACGGCAACCCCTCGCGGTGTATCCGGAGCATCTCTTCCACGATAACGACACAGCCCACATCCCTCACGGGGACGGCAACACGTCATACTTCGCGGTCAGGGACTTGATGGACAGAGACAGACCCACACCCCTCACGGGGACAGCAACGAGAAGTTCTCGCTCTTGATGTGCAGGTCAATCAAGACACAGCCCACGCCCCACACGGGGACGGCAACTTTCCTGTAAAAAGACTTGCAATAGCTTTAGTCGACACAGCCCACACCCCTCACGGGGACGGCAACGCAACGCGGGCGACCATGTTGACCGTGAAGATGACACAGCCCTCACCCCTCACGGGGACGGCAAAATAAAGCCGCCGCACAGTCACATGTGCGACGGCTTCCCTGTTTGCGGCGGCTTTCCCGTTTAGAGCGCTTGCGCGTCCCCTAGGATTTCGCGCAGAAATAACTTGTAGGCGTTTCGCTGGTTCGTGACGGTCGCCTCGGATTTGAGCGCTTTACCCTCGCGCCCGTTCAGATACGTGATGTATACGTCGTTCGGAAGCGGACGTTTCGGCTCCGTCATGGGGCGTCCCGGAACCAGTTCCCCGTAGGCTTTCGGCGGACAGTCCCGGATACCCGCCGCCGTCCGGCAACGTTTGGAGAGAAAGTAGTCCAAAAACTCCGTTTTCATGGCCTCAAAAAGCTCCCGTTCCCGCGGAACGCTTTCCGGCTCCAAGTCTCCCCTCCGCAGGGCGTCCGATACGCCGTCCGTGAAGAACATACGGAAATAGTTCCGCCGTTCCGGATTGTTCGAGCGTCCGCGCAGACGCTCCTGAAAGTGAATGATTACCGCCATCAGTTCGGGAATGCGCGGCCCGTGAAGCGACGGATATTCATCCTCCTGTCCCCGCTGGTCTAACAGGCTTATCGTCTCCGACTCCTCCCCGGGGGAAACGGACGCGTCCAAACTGTCGGCATGGTTCAGCGCGTCCTTGAACTGTTTCCGGTATTCGTTCACGGCCCGATTATGCAGGCGCGTCAGAAAAAAGCCGTAGAGCGAACCCTTTGCGGCGTCGAACTGGCCCCAGTCCTTTTCAATGAACTCAACGATTCCTTCCATCAAGGGAAAATCTGTGTTTTTCAGCTTGACCTTTCCGAAAATCGACCATGCAAGGGTGAAAATCTCATTTTCCAGACGTTTTTTCTTGTCGGCGTCGTCTTTCGCCCCGACCCACTGTTCCCCCAGACAGTTAAGCCGCTCAACGGCATTCTTCCGCTGTTCCGTCATGTCGCCCGCCTCCTTTACAGGGAAAGAATGGCGTTCAGGGCGGCTTGCGGATTGCTGACGCCGCTTTCCGCCAGCAGACGAACCATCTCGTCAACCTGTAGCAAGGCCGTTTCGTCGTAGACGCAGGCTTTCCAGAGGTCTTTACGGTCACGTCCCGCGCTTCTGTCCACATAGCCGTATACCACGCAGGGAACGGACGTATTCCGGCGGATTCGGTAGGCGTAGCGCACGGCGGCGAGCAGGGCCATGGACATCGGTTTTGTCCCGTAGGTAACGCAGGCGAAGAGTTCGTCGCCGTCATCCGTCAGGTCAATCAGCCGCTGGAAAGTTTCGATATGACAGGCGACGCGGTCGCTTTCCGGCGCGGGTACCGTCTCCACGCCGTCCGGACAGGCAAGGCCGTCACGCAGGCAGAGCGCGTCCAACTCTTGACGGAGAAGCTCCAGATTTTCGCTCCCGCCGCCGCCTTTCGTCTCGACGGCAATCAGGCGGAACGGCTCCCCGCGTTCGGCGTACCCGTGGACGACGCTCAGAATGGGAAAGCGCGTCTTTTCGGACATTGCGAGACGGTCATTTCCCACCGCCTGATAGACCATATTTTCCAGTCCCCCGGGAAGCTGGATAGGGATATTCGTAAAGAACTTTTTCATGTCCATCACCTTGATTCTTTCATATTTCCGGGTTTCATGTTCTCCAAGGCTTGCAGAATCACGTTTCGCACATCTTCCGCCGTGATTTGGTCAAGAAGCGGGTAATGATAGCGGCATTCATGTAACTGTCTGGCTTTGGTTTCATTGCTTTTCTCCACCACGTCGGACGCGTGATTCGTCATGTTGCGGAGCAAAAGGATGTAACTATAGTCCAAGGCGATACGGCTCATGGCCTCGAACGAACAGAGGACATTGTAATCGGCGTACTGACCGCCGTACCAGTTTCGGGAGTCGTCCCGGAGCGCGTCCCGGTAAAACGACGCGATAAAGCCCCGGAAATGCGCTTCGTTGTCGCTCTGATAGGACGGCTTATCCGAGGGGAGCGACGCGTCAGGATTCACCTCCAAAACGTCCTTGCGCTCGTCGATAAGGTAGTCCGGAATATTTTCCTTGTAGATGGTCAACGCCTGCTGTAACATATCGCTGTTCACGCACCACCGGATGAGGCCCGGAAGGGTCATTCGTTCCCCGTATTTCTGACGGAAAGCGGGCAGAAGTTGCGGCAGGAAGGCGTCCTGACAGGTTTCCGCCGCGCTCATGGCGTCGTTGAAGTCCCGCATAGCCTCCCGAATCTGGCGCGTCCGGCAGAGCGTGATAGTGTCCAGCAGATTTTTCGTGGCGGAAAGCAGACTGTCAATTTTCGCGTCGTGAGGACGTTTCTTGTAGTACGCTCGGAGCGCGTTGACATTCCCGAAACCGCTCAACTCCTGCATACCGCCAATCAGGTCAAACAGTCCCGTAAGGTCGGATACGTCATAGACTTGGTCTTTTCCGGCGTTGGTTCTGTCAAAGAAACTGTATACCGCTCCGGCGGTGGGATGACCCGTATAGGCCAGTATTTTACTCAGCAAGAGCAAAAGCATGACGCTGTTGCGGAATCCGCCGGTAGTCTCCAAGAGAATTTCGTCTCCCGGCTTGAGTTCCCGGCTCACGTCCCGCACTAAATCGGCTTCCGCTTCCATTTCGCCGTCTTCCTGAAAGTCGATTTCCGTCAAGAACCCGTCCGGGAACGGCAACTCCTCCTCATGACAGAATCGCGCAATCTCCCGGCGGAAATAGTCCAGCGTACTGTAGTCCCGCCCATTGACATTCTCCCGGCACGCCGCGCTGACTACGCATAGAATTTTGGTGATTTTCTTCCCGTAATGGCGCAACAGATATTTGACGGGGGCCTCATTGGTTTGCGTTCCTTCAACTTCCCGCCCGTCCGGGCAGAGGTAAGGCTTGCTCTTCGCCTGCGGAGACATCACGCTCATAAAGAGGATGATTTTCTTTTCCGGCGACGCGCTTGCTTTTTTCTTTTTCATGTTCGCTCCTTTCCGTAATGCCGCGCTTACATCATAACATCCGAAACTTAGGCCGCAAATTCAGACTTGCTTGTAATTTTTAGGCCCGTATCAGCGACTTGGGCGTAAGGCTGAAATTCGCCGCGCTTGCGTTCCCGGATTGGTTGGTCTGCGTTATACCCCGGGTCGATTTTTGCGGACGGAATCAGGCCTTTTTCTTGCCACTCCGCGATAGAACCCGCCACAAGTTCCGTTACTTTCCGTTCGTTCTCCAAGTCATGCGCAGCCGGGGCGCATACGCGTTTCCCTTGGGCAGTGTATCACAAGCGGCGGCCAATTTCCAAACGTTCCATGAAATTTATCCGTCGCCGTGGAACACTAGCGTCGGCTTTACGCGTTGGCGGCGCTTGCGTTGACCGCGTCCTCAAAGTCCCGGATTACGGAGAGAAATTCATCCGGCAGAAGGGCCTCGGCGCGTTTCCGCAACGCCTCCATTTCCGGCGTCAAGCCGTTCCGTCCGTAGTACGCCCACGCGACGGAACCGGCAATCGCCGCCTGCGTGTCGCTGTCGCCGCCCAGCGAGACCGCGCCGCGTATCGCGTCCTCATAGCTGTCGGATTCCAGAAACGCCGTCAGCGCCTCCGGCACGCTCCCCTGACAGGTTACGTCAAAATGATAGCCGGGCCGGATTTCGTCCAGCGTTTTGTCCAGCGGATAATATTCTTTTTGAACGTATTCCCGGATTCCCGCCTTGTCCGCGCCCGTCTTGGCAAGGTAAACCGCCGCCGCAACGGATACGGCGCCCTTGACTCCTTCCGGGTGATTATGCGTCGCCTCGGCGGATTCGGTAGCCAGCGAAACCGCCTCGTCCAGACTCCGCGCAATCAGGCCGCAGGGCGAAACGCGCATGGCGGAGCCGTTGCCGTAACTCCCGTAGGGCTTGGGATGACGCGAGTTCAGCCAACTGTAAAAGCGTCCGCCGTAGCCCCGGTTCGGATAGCGCCGCCCGAAGGCTTGCATTTCCTGAACCGCCGCTTCCCGGAACGGAATCCCTTCCCGGCGTGAACGTAAAATCGCGCTGGCGATTGCGACGGTCATCACGCTGTCGTCCGTAAAGTCGGATTTGCGGGAAAAGAGCGGAAAGTCTTTCGTTTTGACGCTGTTCCACTCGTAAACTGAACCGACAATATCTCCGATAATCGCGCCGTACATATAACGCGCCTCCTTTTTATTTGAACGCCGTACCGCCTAACAGACTTTGGTCAAACGCGAACAGCGTTTCGTTAATTTCAAAGATGTTGTAATTCCCGGACACAAGAAAATACTCAATGATAATGTCAAACTTACTGCTGTGCGAGAGGGCGTAGCCCGCCTTCATCAGCATGTCTTTCGCCTCGTCGAGCGGCAGTTCCAGCGCGACGGCGAACGCGACGGCGGTCGGCTTGCTGGGGCGGTAGTGGACATCCGAACGAATTTTGGAGAACAGTTTCCGGTCGATATTCGCCTTTTTATAGCACTGCGCGTCCGTCATGCCGCGTTCGTCAATCTTACGCAACAGCATTTGGGAAAAGCTCTCGTCAATCCGTTCCAGCATTTCCTCCAGCGACGCCGACGCGCCCGTGATTTGCGCTCTGTCCGCAATGTCCGCGCTTTCGTCCTTATCCGCAACGTCCGCGCCTTCCGCCATTTCCCTCATTGGAACGGAATCCCCAAAGGAACCGCTTCCGAAAAAGGAGTGTTTTTCTTTGGGCGCGGGCGCGGCGTCGGACGGGAAATCTTGCGGCGCGACGCCGGACGGGAAAATGTGGGGAATGCCGGCAATACGGCGGGCGCGTTCGCGTTCCGTGTCCGTATGCGTTTCAACGTAATGGTCGTCGATGTAGCTCCGCACGTCGGAGAAGAGTTTCGCGCTGATTTGATAGCCGGACTTGTCGAAAATCGCCAGATACACGCTCATGTCATGTTCCTGCAAAAACGCGGCGATTGCGTCCACGGCCACCCGCAACGCCTCCGCTTTGGGATAGCCGAAAATCCCGGAGGAAATCAGCGGAAACGCCACGCTTTCGCACTTGTATTCCGCCGCCAGATTCAACGCGGTTCGGTAACAGCTTTCCAGCAGTTCGCGCTCTCCGTAAGCGCCGCCCCGCCAGACCGGGCCGACCGTGTGAATGACGTACTTGCACGGCAAACGATAGCCCTTTGTGATTTTGGATTGTCCCGTCTGACAGCCGCCGAGCGTCCGGCACTCTTTCAGCAGTCCCGAACCGGCGGCGCGGTGAATCGCCCCGTCAACGCCGCCCCCGCCTAACAGCGTCTCGTTGGCGGCGTTGACAATCGCGTCACAGCGAAATTTTGTGATGTCCTGACGGATGATTTGCAACGGCATAGCCAGCCCTCCTAAATGACAGCTGCCCACGCCGTTACGGGAAACGCGTCAGCGGCGCGAACGCTTGCGATTTTTGAAGTCCTCCCGGACAGCCTTACTCCATCCCGCGTCCAGCGGCGCGGCGCCCCGGATACAGCGCACGGCCTCCGCAACCGCTCCATACGCCACAGCCGTGCCTTCCGCGTCGGCGTGGTAGTCCACCGCCCTGTCCGGCGCGATTCCGTACCGCGCCGCCGTCTCCACGGCGTCGATATTGGCGGCGAGGAACAGGAACTCCCAGCCGTAACGCTCCTTCTGACGCTCAATCATGCGCTTGACCTGTCCGGCGTCGTAATTCCTGCTTGCGTTCTCCATGCCGTCCGTCGTGATGACAAAGAGCGTATGTTCCGGCACGTCCTCCGGGCGGGCGTACTTGTGGATATTCCCGATGTGACGGATAGCCCCGCCGAGCGCGTCCAGCAGGGCCGTACAGCCTCCGACCGCGTAATCCTTCTCCGTCATGGGCGCGACGCGCTCCAGCGGAATCCGGTCGTGCAGGACTTCGCTTTCGTCGTCAAACAGAACCGTGGATACGAAAACCTGTCCGTCCTGTTTGCGTTGTTTCTCAATCAGCGCGTTGAATCCGCAGATGGTGTCGCCCTCCAGCCCGTTCATAGAGCCGCTGCGGTCAAGAATGAATACCAGTTCCGTGACGTTGTTTTTCATGGGAACGTCCTCCTTTTCTGTGATGTCCACAGTATAGAGGATTTTCCGCCCCGTGCGGTCGCCTGACAGGCGACAAATGCCTAAGCCGCGCTCCATGAAATGATACCATGTTTACGCTTCCGCCGCAAGGGCAGCGTGAAAATTGAACCTAAATGGTATGCGTGTAGCAATCGTTGGCAAGTTGCGCGCAGTCGAACCCTTCCCCCGTCCCCCTTCCCTTTCAGGGACGGGGGAACGAACTCCGGAAAGGCGGTCATAAGGAGAAATTAAGACGAAAATTTTCGTGGGACAGTTTCCGTAAGAGAAACCGTCCCGTAAAATTGCGTATTCGCGTTTACGCCCATTCAAAATTGTCTTTTCCGGCTCCCGGTTCAAAATGACATTTGACAATGCCGGGGGCAATTTTCAAACAGGCGCCAATCAATCCGGCTTTCGTCAGAACCCTGTTTTCTTCCGGCCTGAAACTGAAATTTATCAACCTTATTTCTTGCGAATCGTCGGCGCTGTCGCTTCATAGCTCCAATCCAGAAGCGTCTTTACTTGCTCGTCCGATACGCTACCGTCAAGGGCGATAGTAATCCAGTTTTCCTTGCTCATGTGATAGGCGGGAAAGAAACCTTTTTCATCCAGCAAGGAGCCAATGAGGAGCGGACTGCATTTGAAATTGACCACATCCAAAATATCCGTCTCCGGCAATCCGAGTTTGTTTTTCGGCACATCCATAATCAGCGCAAACCACTTTTGATTGCTCTTGTGGCGAAAAACCTCGTAACGCGGATACTTAAGCCACGGATATTCCGGCTCCGCGCTGTAATGATTTAGAATAAACCGCTCTAAATCTCCGCGGTTCATTCACTACACCCCCATCTCCGCAAATTCCGATTTATTTCTCATCCGGCTGCTGCCCGTCATGCGCTTTCCACGCGCACTCCGTCATGCGCATGTCCGTAAAGGCCGCCGTGAAGGACGAGTCCTCCGGGGAACAGGCGTAGATTCCGAACCGGATTTTTCCGTTTCCCTTGTTCATATGGCAAATGCGCATTTGACGGAAACGGACGCCGTCATCGGAACATTCAATTCGGTAGTCGTCCTCCCGTCTGCTCAGGCGATACCACATGGATTGCACGTCGCCGGGAATTTCCGTGGTCGCCCAATCGGAGTAACCGTCGTTCGTTACCACGCTTCCGAGATGTTGGAACTCCCCGTTCTCATATTCCACGGACGCTTTCAGCCAGTTTTCGCTGTCCAGATACATCACTACGCCGCACTGGTCAAAACGATGCGCGCTACCGGAAAAGTCCGTTTTCACCACAAAGCTGAAATACCGCTCCTCCGTTTCCGTCTGCAATACGGGCGCGTTGTCATTCCGGAAATGGTAATAGGTTCTTTGCCAGAGGTCCGTATGCGGAAGCGTCGTAATTTCCAAGCGTTCATTTTGCATGACGCAGCTTTTCGGCTCCCTCGTCCATTGAAACGCTTTCATGTCCATATTGGTCGTCCTCCTGTTGAGAAGTTTCGCTTGACGGATTCGCCCTGATTCGGAGTTTCCCCGGCGTTTGGCGTCAATCTTGAAAATTATCCGGCGTTGCGGCTGTACGTCGGCGCCGGATTCCGGGAAGTTCTCCGCGTAGACAGCGACGAATACGGAGCGTATATCAAACTGAACAAAGCCCTGTAAATCCCGCGTCAGGCCGCCCGCAAATGGGACGACCTTTCGCGTGATTGCGCGTTCACAGCGTCTTTAAAAAGCGTTCGATACGGTCAAGGCCTTCCGTTAAGTCGGCGTCGGAGTAGCAGTACGACAGGCGCATATAGCCCTCTGTATTGAAGTAGACGCCCGGAATCAGGCCCACTTTGCCTTCCGCTAACATCTTCTCGCAGAACGTGACGGAATCCATGCCGTAACGGGCGATGGGGATGAACATATAGAACGCGCCTTCCGGCTCCTGTACGTCAAGGCCCATGTCGCAAAGTCTGCGGTAGACCATGTCCCGACGCCGCTTGAACGCGTCCCGGATATAGGTTGTGTCGCTCTTGAGCGCCGTCACGCAGGCCCTCTGCACGAACGACGGCACGGAGGTCACGCTGTACTGCTCAAACACCTGTAACCGTTCGCGGATGGGCGCGTCAGCCATGCACCAGCCCAAGCGCCAGCCCGTCATTGCATACGGCTTGGAAAAGCTGTTAATGATGATTATCCGGTCGCGCATGTCCTGATACTCGGAAAAGCTGTGATACTCGCCGGAATAGACTAACGTCCGGTAAACGTCGTCGCAGAGCACGAAAATCGGGCGGTCTTTCAGAATGTCGTGCACGGCGTCAAGCGTTTCTTTCGTGTAGATACAGCCAGTGGGATTGTTGGGGGAAGTCAACACAATCGCCTTGGTTTTGTCGGTTATCGCGGCGCGGAGTTGTTCCGGGTCAATCTGGAAGCGGTTGTTCTCCGTGGGAAGCATGACGGGCGTCGCGGCGCAGAGTTGTACAAGCGCCTCATACAGTCCGAAGGCGGGCGTAGGGATAATCACCTCGTCGCCGGGATTGCAAATCGTCTGCAACCCGATGAAAAGCGCGTGCGTCGCCCCCACGGTCACAAGAATTTCGTCCGGCGAATAGTGCAAATCATGCTCCCGCGCCTCGTATTCCGATAACGCCTCCAGCAGATACGGGTATCCATTGCCCGGGGGGTAATGCGTGTCGTTATCGTCAAGGGCGGCTTTGGCGGCGGCTTTAATTTCCTCCGGCGTATTGAAATCGGGTTCGCCGATGGTCAGCGCGCACGCGCCCGGGGTGTCGCGTACCAGATACGTGAAACGCCGGATTCCCGATAATTCCACCTGCATGGCCGCTCGATTTAACGTCAGTTCCATATGCTGTCACTCCTTAGTTGACGAATTGCGCTTGACATTATAGCACAGCGCGGGGGATTTACAAGCCCGTTTCGCGCTTTTCCCCGGAAAGTTCTCCGCTTGGAGGCGTATTTCGCTCTATAAAAAGCGTATTGACTGACGGATGTTCCCCGGCTATAATCCGAGTATGCCTGTTTGGGCGGACGACTGTCCCCGAACGCGGCGGAATTTTTCAGGAGGCGGCGCTATGTTTCTCTTCGACCTCGACGGCGTCTTGATTGATTCTAACGGAATCTGGAAAGACGTTGACCGGACGTTTCTTGCCCGACGCGGCATTCCGTATTCGCGGGCCTACTATGAGGGCGTCGCCCATACCATTTTCCCGCTCGCGGCGGAGTTTACGAAACAATTCTGCGGCCTTGACGAAAGTTGTGAGGAAATTATGGCGGAATGGATGGAACTGGCGCAAGGCCTTTACAGTACGGTTTCGCTGAAATCCGGCGTCCGGGCGTATCTTGACCAATGCCGGACGGAGGGACGCCGTATGGCTATCGTGACATCCAGCGTCCCGGAACACTGTCACGAGGCCTTGCGGCATTTGCAACTGGAATCCTACTTTGAGCGCATTGTATTCGCGCATGAGCTTCGCTTGGAAAAGCAGTCGCCGGAGTTATGGCGTATGGCGGCGGATTCGCTGGGCGTGCGTCCGCGGGATTGTACCGCGTTTGACGACAGCGTCGCGTCCTGTCGGGGGGCGCGGGCGGCGGGTATGCGCGTCGTGGGCGTCTATGACCGCTATTTCGCCGACAATGAAACGGAAATGCGCGCCTTTTGCGACGCCTATATCCGCGATTTCACGGAACTGCTCAACCGTCCGGACACGTCAGCGACGCCGGACAGCTCATATCGCGCTAACGCGCCGGAACAGGAGGGATTATGAAAACGTCGCGCCTGAAAACCCGCGTATGGGTTCTGATTCTCGCCGCAATTGCGGGAATTTGTCTGCTTGCGATACTCGCGCCGCGCCGGACGCCGAAACAACTTGCCGGGACGCCCGAACGCGTTGACGAAAGCTCCGGACAGATTGCCGGAACATCCGAACGCATTGACGAAAGCGCCGGACAGATTGCGGGGACACCCGAACAAATTGACGAAACGCCGCAAGATATTGCCGAAACGGCCACAGGAAAAATTGCCGCGATTTATCTGGACGGCGTTCTCGTGCGGCGCGTCGACCTTGACGGCGTCACGGAGGAGGAACATTACCGCGTGGAAAGTCACGGCGGATTCAATGACATCCTGATTCAGCCGGGGCGAATTTGCGTCGCGTCCGCCGACTGTCCCGACCAGATTTGTGTCTTGGAGGGCTGGCTCCCGGAGTTTGAACTGCCTATTGTCTGCCTGCCTCATGATTTGCTGATTGAGATAGAGGATTCCCCATGACCACGCGCCGACTTACCCGGAACGCCCTTTTGACCGCCGTCGCGCTGATTCTGTTCACCGTAGAGGCGCAAATCCCCGTACCTGTCCCGATTCCCGGCGTAAAGCCCGGCCTCGCCAATATCGTGACCGTATGGGCGGCGTGTCTGCTCGGCCCCGCTGACGCGTTCTCCATTCTGCTCTGCCGCGTACTGCTCGGCGCGTTCTTCGCCGGACGCCTCACGGTATTGTTTTACAGTCTCTCGGGCGGACTGCTCAGTTTCTGCGCCCTGCTGATTCTCCGCCGCGTCACGACGAAAGACCAGCTCTGGATTTGCAGTATACTGGCGGCTGTCGCGCATAACGCCGGACAAATCGCCGCCGCCGTATTCGTCACAGGCTCCCGCGCCGTACTCGCCTACTTTCCGTTTCTCGTCCTTTCCGGCATGATAACGGGCCTCTTTACGGGGCTGTGCGCGCAATTTCTCGTGTCCCGCCGCCTGACGTAGTTCGCGCCGCCCCCTCTGTCGCCTTACGGCGACATCTTCCCTTCCAAGGGGCGACAAAGACGCTTCCATCGTTCAGGTAGAAATTTTTTCCCGGCCTCTTGCATTTTCCCGCGCTTTCCGTTAAGATAGGCTTTAGAAAATTCCGTCGCTTGTCCGGCTCATCCGCAAGCGCGGAACGCGTAAGGGAGGAAAAACTATGAAACCGAAAGCGCCCGCGTCCTGCAACACGCTCGGCATGGCCTGCTGTGTGTTTGTGGTTCTCATGTTGTTTGCAAACGCTATCGCCGCGTAAGCCAATACGCGCCAAAAAAAGCTCTCCCCGGTCGGGGAGGGCTTTTCGTTACGGCTTGAACGTCTCCACGGCTTTTCGCTTACGCGGCGGGGCCGAATTTCTCCTTGGACTGCTTACAACGCGGACATTTCCAGTCGTCCGGCAACTTCTCGAACGGCGTGCCCGCCGGGATACCGTGTTCCGGGTCGCCCTTCTCGGGGTCATAGACGTAATTGCACACGGAGCAGATATATTTCCCGGAAGCCGTCGCGGATACGGTCTCCAACGGTTTCGGCGGCACGCTCTCCGGCGGGTTGTCAAGGTCGATAACCTTACGGCTTTCCAGATTCTCATAGCCAAGCGGCGTATGCGTGGACAGATACACCGTCGGATTCTCGCGGATGAACGTCCGCACGCGGTCCAAGGTCTCCCGCGCCGCCGCGATGTCCTCAAACACCACCGATAACTTGTTCGCGTACAAGGCCTCGTCGGTGTACGTCACATCCCCGTGGAACATATAGAACAGACCGTCGCTCTCCGCGATAACGATGCTGTTGCCGTTCGTATGTCCCTTCGCCTCAATATAGTACACGCCGTCGGCGATTTTCTGGGACGCCGGGAAATTGTGATAGGCGCCGTCGCCGTAAGTCGCCCGGACGACGTTCCCTCCGGTCAGTTCCAGCGCGTCGGCGTCCTGCGGGGAAATGTAAATCTTCGCGTTCGGGAAAGCGCGTAACTCCCCGGTATGGTCGGCGTGCTTGTGCGTTACCAGAATTTTCGTCACCTGTTCGGGCTTGTACCCCGTCGCCACCAGCGCCGACACGTAGTCGTTGACCTTGACGCCCATATAAATCATGGCGTTGGGGTCGGGGGCGGCCTGCGGCATTTCAGCCGGTACGCCCGTATCGACTAAAATCACCTCGTCGCCCGTGTCAATGACGAAATTCTGGAGGCTGGAACGGTATTTCACGGCGGGATTGTACTTCTCCGCGCCTTCTTCCCCGCCGAACGCAAACGGCTGGGTCATGAATCCGTCCTTGTAGAGTTTGACCGCTTGGAATTTCATGTCGCGTGTCTCCTTTCCGAAATGCCCATTGCGCGATTATTCTGAAATTACAGTTTGAGTTTGTGCAATTGAATTTTGAAACGATATTACCAGATTCCGCCGCGAATTGCAAGAGGAGATTTTGCGACAACGCAACATTCCCGGGAAGCGTCGAACCTCCCGGGAATGTTTTACTATATTATGGATTCCTGCGCGTTTATCCGGTCTTTCAGCGGTACATGGTCATCCACAAGGGGAGAGCCTCGCCGTTTTGCGTCATACCGGGCGCCTGTCCCATGGGGGCGTTGCTCATCATGCCGCCCTGCTGTCCCATAGGGCCATTGTTCATCATGCCGGACTGCTGTCCCATGGGGGCGTTATTCGTCGCGGGGGCCTGTTCCGGGTTGAACGCTTGATTCTGCTGTCCCATAGGGCCATTGTT
>JAFSOM010000020.1 GCA_017447005.1 Oscillibacter sp. | reverse complement strand
CGTTTCGCTTCTTCCGCGTCCTTGTGCGAATAACTGATAAAAATATCGGGCATAATCGCTTCTCCCTCGGATGACTTTAAACAAGCGTCCGCTTCATGATAGCGAGGCCCTTATCCATTTCCTCTTTCGTGATAACCAACGGCGGGAGCAAGCGCATACCCGCGCCGGCGGTCAGGACAAGCAAGCCGTTGTCAATCAGGCGGTTCGCAATTTCCTTATTGCTGTAACCGTCGTTGACGGCAATGCCAATCATCAGCCCCAAGCCGCGAGTGGCGCCGAAACACGGCAAGCCTAACGCCTCAATGGATTCCCGCAGATACGCGCCTTTTTTCACGACTTCCGCGAGAAACTCATCGTTGAGCGTGTCCTGTACGACGAGGGCGGCGGCGGCGCTGACCGGATTCGCGCCGAATGTCGTGGCGTGCATGCCGGGGCCGAGCACGTCGCGGCATTTTTCATTCGCCAATATGCCGCTCATGGGCAAGCCGCCCGCAATGCCTTTTGCGAATGTCAGCGCGTCGGGGGTGACGCCGTACTGCTGGAACGCGAATAAAGTTCCAGTACGCCCGACGCCCGTCTGCACTTCGTCAACGAGCAGGAGCCAGTCACGCGCCGCGCACAACGCCGAAAGCGCGTGGACATACTCGCGGTCGAGGGGCAACACGCCGCCTTCGCCCTGTACGAGTTCGACGAGAACCGCGCACACGTCCTCCCCGGCGACGGCGTTCAGGGAGTCCATATCGTTCGCGTCGGCGTAGCGGAACCCCTCCGTAAACGGGAAAAAGTAGTTGTGAAACACTTCCTGTCCGGTGGCCTTCAACGTGGTAATGGTACGCCCGTGGAACGAGTTCTTCAGGCTGATAATGGTAGCGCGGCCCTTGCCGTAACGGTCAAAGCTGTACTTACGGGCAAGTTTAATCAGGCCTTCGTTCGCCTCCCCGCCGCCGTTGGCAAAGAAAACGTCGCTCATGCCGCTACGCTTACAAAGGATTTCGGCGAGTTTCGCGGACGGCTCCGTATAGAACAAATTGGAGATGTGGCCTAACTTTTTCGCCTGCGCGGAGATAGCGTCAATCCAAGGCTGATAGCCATAGCCTAGGTCGTTGACGCCGATACCGCTGGTAAAGTCGACGTACTCGCGGCCTTCGGGGGTGTACAGGCGGGCGCCTTCACCGCGGTCAATCACGACGGGGAAACGCCCGTAAGTGGGCATGATATATTGTTGGGTCAACGCCCGGATTTCTTCGGATGTCATAGGCGGGGCCTCCTTAGTCCAGATTGATTTGTTGGTCTTGATATAACGCGTTGCGGAGCAGTTCGGCGTCAGGGCCAAGGAAGGCCTTCGCCGCCTGCGTATCTCCTTTGAGAAGCCACATAAACCACGCGGTCACATAGCCGTCCGCGCTGTAGAGCGTTTCGCCGTGTTCCGCTCCGATACGGCGCGCCATTGCTTTTGGCGCGGAAACTTTATCGTACATCGCCTTCATTGTCTCAAGAGGAAGGACAAGTTGCGTTTCAAAGTCTCCTTTCGTTCCGGCGAACATCAGCAACGGAACGGAAACGCGCTCCATATCGTAATGCCAGCCGAAAGCGCGGGCGGTTTCCTCCTGCGTGGGCGACAACGCCACCGCCGTTTTATAAAGAGCGCGGGATTCGCCCGTCGTAATCGCGCTCAGGACGCCCGCGCCGCCTTGCGAATGCCCGGAGATTCCGATATTGTCCAAGTCCACTTTTCCATAGAAAACGCTGTCCGGGTTATCGTTTAACGTGAGCAGATAGCGTAACGTTTGTTCAGCGCTTGCGCCCGTGCCCGTACTGGGGTCTTCGTTCCCCGCGACGATAAAGCCCCATGAGACCAAGTGACGGAACAGCGCCTTGTACTTTGAGGCGGGAATGCCAGAACCGTTGACAAAGAGAACGAGGGGGTATTTCTCCCCGCTTTCCGGGAGTTCCGCCGGGTAATAGATTTCAAACTTTTTCAACGGGTTCGGCGCGGGTTCTGTCTTGCGCTTTACTTTCCAATTTCCGGCTTTCATGTATTGTCCTTCGATTTCGCCTCCGGTTTCCGTGGTTTTTTCATAACGGTTCGGCACAGCGGGAGTTAGAGACAGTTTCATCAAAATAACGACAATCAGCGCAATCAACGCCCCCGCGATTATCGCCGCGATTTTGAGCGTTTTAGCCGTCAGCCGCGCCGCGCTTTTCACGAAAGCGCCAATCATGAAACGTGCCCTCCTTAGTCGTACTCGTTATCGGAATACTCGATATGGTCAGCGCGGCGGAGCATATCGCCGAGCGTGGACGTTTCGTCGCGTTTTAACATCGTGCCAATGCCCTTGTCGCTGAGAAGCTCAATCAGAATCGAATGCGGAATGCGTCCGTCAATGATTTGCACACGTTCGACGCCGCCGGAAATCGCCGCCGCGCAACACTGGATTTTCGGAATCATGCCGCCGGAAATAATGCCGCTGTTCATCAGTCCGGGGATTTCGCGCAACTGTACGACGCGAATCAGCGTGTTTTCGTCCTTGGGGTCACGGAGCAGTCCGCGAACGTCGGTCAGGAGGATGAGCTTTTCGGCGCGTAAGGCTTCGGCTAACTTCGCGGCGGCGGTGTCGGCGTTGATATTGTAGGCGGTATCGGCGTCCATGCCCTGCGCGACTGTGGAAACAACCGGAATATAGCCGTTCTGTAAAGCGCTTTCAACGGGTTTCGGGTCAACGCCCGTAATGCGTCCGACGAGGCCGTATTTTTCGTTAAGCTGTACGGCCTGAAACAGCGCGCCGTCCATGCCGCATAAGCCGATAGCCCGTCCGCCGAGGCGGTTAATCTGCGATACGAGGTCTTTGTTGACCTTGCCGCAAAGCACGGACTGCACAATGTCCATAGTTTCGCGGTCGGTATAGCGCAAGCCGTCGACAAAACGCGACTGGTGGCCGATTTTCTTCAACATGTCGTTGATTTCCGGGCCGCCGCCGTGCACCATCACCACGCGGATTCCTACCAGATTCAAGAGGATAATGTCGCTCATGACGGCCTTACGGAGTTCGTCGGAAATCATCGCGTTTCCGCCGTACTTGACGACAATCGTTTTCCCGGTGAACTGCTGGATATAGGGCAGGGCTTCCACCAGTGTCCGGGCTTGCGCTTCATGGGATGCCATTGGTCAGCGCTCCTTTCCTGTCAAGTACGGTAATCCCCGTTGATTTTGATATAGTCATAGG
>JAFSOM010000230.1 GCA_017447005.1 Oscillibacter sp. | reverse complement strand
TCTTAGGCAACTATATGGATTATTTGGAATCTAATAATCTTACTATTGATTTTCGTAGATGGTTATTAGATTATCCCTGTTCGTTATTAGAAACTCTCAACGACATCCAACCTGTTAGGGAGATTTACTATGTTTGAACACGATTCATCCATTATTTCAAAAATCTGGGCGATGTGCAATCCCCTGCGGGACGACGGCGTGTCCTATGGCGACTATCTGGAGCAGTTGACCTATCTGCTGTTCCTGAAAATGTCCGACGAGTACGCCAAGCCGCCCTATCAGCGGGACAGCGGCATTCCCGCCGGATACGGTTGGGCGAATATGCGCGACCTGTCCGGGGGCGCGTTGGAGGACCAGTACAAGGCGGCGCTGGCGAAATTGGGCGAATGCGGCGGCATCCTCGGACAGATTTTCAAGGGCGCGACCAATAAAATCAGCAACGCCGCGATTCTCTATCGCATTGTGCGCATGATTGACCGGGAAAAGTGGGTGTCCATGTCGTCCGACGTGAAAGGCGCGATTTACGAAGGTCTGTTGCAGAAGAACGCGGAGGACATCAAGAGCGGCGCGGGACAGTATTTCACGCCGCGCCCGCTCATCCGGGCTATGGTGAAGTGTATGCGCCCGGAGCCGATGAAAACGATTGCCGACCCCTGTTGCGGGAGCGGCGGATTCTTCCTCGCGGAACAGGAATACATCGCCGACCCCGCGAATTATGCCCTTGACCGCGAACAGAAAGAGTTCCTGAAAAACGAGACGTTTTACGGCGTGGAAATCGTGCAGATGGCGTTCAAACTGGCGTTAATGAACCTATATCTGCACAATATCGGCGACATTTACGGGAAAGTCCCTATCATTCGCGGCGACGCGCTTTTGACTGACCCCGGTTATCGTGTGGACTATGTGCTGACAAATCCGCCGTTCGGAAAAAAGTCCTCGTTCACTTTTACCAATGAGGAGGACGAAGAGGAAGAGGACGATTTGGTTTATAACCGTCAGGATTTCTGGACGACCAGTTCCAACAAGCAGTTTAATTTCGTCCAGCATATCAATACGATACTGAAAGCGGACGGCAAGGCGGCTGTGGTCGTGCCGGATAACGTGCTGTTTGAGGGCGGCGCGGGCGAAATCGTGCGGCGCAAACTGTTGGAAACGACGGACTTGCATACCATTCTCCGACTGCCGACAGGAATCTTTTATAAACCGGGCGTCAAGGCGAATGTTATCTTTTTTGATAAGCGTCCCGCGAGCGCCGAAACGCAGACGAAAGAGATTTGGATTTATGATTTCCGCACGAACGTACACTTTACATTAAAACAACATCCCATGACGGATAAGGATTTGGAGGACTTCATATCCTGTTATAATCCTGCAAACCGTCATGAGCGGAAAGAAACATGGTCGGCGTCAAATCCAGACGGACGCTGGCGCAGATTCACGGCGGAGGAGATATTAGCGCGGGACAAAATAAGTCTCGATATTTTCTGGATGAAGGACAAGTCCCTTTCCGATTTGGACAATCTTCCTCCGTCGGATGTTCTCGCGGATGAGATTATCGAAAACCTTCAAAGCGCGTTGGAGAGTTTTCAAGCGTTGAAAAGACAGCTATAAACGCCATTTTCAGATAGGGGATAACATATGTCAAAAAATAACGCGGATTTTTTCAAAGTGAAAAATCCATGGTCTGTAATTAAAGACCGACTGTTACAGTGTTATCTTGCGCCGTATTTTCAGAAAGTCCTCACAACCAATAAGCCGATTTTCTATGTTGACTGCTTTGCGGGAAAGGGCAAATTCGAGGATGGAAATCCGGGTTCCCCGCTCATCGCGCTAAAGGTGCGCGAGGAATGTTTGCGGAGAGCGCAACGACAGCGTTTGCAAAGCGCGATTCAAACTTGTTTCATTGATTTGAATTACGCTGAGGATTTGAAACGGAACATCATCGCCGCATATCCCATGTACGACGCTCCACGAGTAATTCATGGCAAGTATGAGGATGAAATTGTAGGATGTCTGCGTGATAAATATGGGTATAATGTGTTTTTATACATTGACCCGTATGGAATCAAAGCGCTGGATTCAGAGTTGTTCGATAAGTTTCAGTCCTTCCCTTTCAACACCTTTGAGATGTTGATTAACTTCAATTCCTTTGGCTTTTTCAGGGACGCCTGTCAGGTGCTGAACACTGATTACAGTAAGGATGAAGCCTTTCAAGATTTAGGCGACCTCGTTGAATATGAGCCGACTGTAGTCAACGCGTCAAGAAACTCCGAGGAATTGCTTACCAGAATAGCGGGCGGAGACTACTGGAAAGACATTGTACGGGACTACCCGCATAAAATAAACGGCTATCAGGCGGAACGCCGTCTTTCCACGGAATATAAGCGTCGGTTACGTCAAAAATACAGGTATGTCTTGGATATGCCTATTTGTTTGAAGCCGGGACATCATCCGAAATACCGGATGGTTCATGTGTCAAACAACGCAAGCGGCTGTTTTCTGATGGCGCAGAATATGCTAAAACGGAAAGACGAATTATTTCAGGACATTCAAAACGACGGTCAATTCTCGCTTTTTGATAATGCCCCGGATATGTTTTCGTCGGTTGAAGGCGAACTGATTACGGCGCCCGAAATTGAGCGGAAAGTCAAATCTTTTGTCGCCGACATGAAAACGGACTGTCGTATCACAGACTTTATTGCGGCCTTTATGACTGAACACGGGTTAATCTGTGATTTCAAGGC
>JAFSOM010000019.1 GCA_017447005.1 Oscillibacter sp. | reverse complement strand
CCGCGCCCATTTTCGAGATTGCCGACTATGGCATTTGCGGCGACTTGTTCAAGGTTACGCCGTTGCTGACGGAGGCCATCCGCGCCGCCAAAGCCGCGAAGTAACGCGCCCGACGACGGGTAACGCGCTCAACGACGCCGAAAGGTTATCCAATCGCAAACGAAACGCCCTCTCCGATTCGGAGGGGACGTTTTTTGTAGTATGCGTAAAATTTTCGACGGGCTTTTCAAGAAGAATCGTGTACTTCACAACTCAATTCCTTCCCGCCTTGCAAGCTCTTCCAGCGTGATGGTCTCATGCTTGTCGGGGGAAGGGTCATTGAGATAGTCCTCCACCAGCTTTTCACAATACAAGTCGTCTTTCAGTTCGTCGTCGAACTCCACCCTTTTCAGGAACGGGAGCAAAAGACTGATTTCGTATTCCGGCAGACGGTCAATAATTTGTTTCGCCTGTTCGCGTTCACTCATACGGGATTCCTCCTTGCCGCATTACTCAAACGCCGCCCGGAATCGGATTCCCGGACGGCGCTTATTTTATGCGTCAGAGACTGGTTTCAGTCAAGCGTGTTTTGCACGGGATTGGGTTTATCCGTTCCCGTCAGGCGCGTTTTACGCGGGATTGGGTTTATCCGTTCCCGTCAGCGCGTTTTTATAGGACTTGCGGAATCCGTCTCAGTCGGCCTTGGGGCCGGCGGCGGCGACTTCCGCGCTCATGTGCGTGTACTTGGCGAAGTTGTCGCGGAAACTCTTTGCGAGCATTTCGCAACGCTTGTGATACTCGTCCTTGTTCTCCCACGTATTGATGGGGGCGAGAATCTCGGACGGCACGCCCGCGATTTCCTTGGGCACCTGTACGCCGAAGGTCTTGTCGACGAAGAACTCGCCCTTTTCGATGTCGCCGTTGAGGGCCGCCGTGACCATGGCGCGGGTGTACTTCAGGCTCATGCGCTTCTGCTTGCCGTTCTCGTCGTGGACGCCGTTCCAGCCCGTGTTGACAAGGTACACGTTCGCGCCGGAGTGGTCAACCTTCTCGGCCAGCATTTTCGCGTATACGGACGGGTCAAGCGGCAGGAACGGGGCGCCGAAGCACGTGGAGAACGTCGGCACAGGCTCCTCAATGCCGATTTCGGTTCCGGCGACTTTGGACGTAAAGCCGGAAACGAAGTAATACATAGCCTGTTCGCGGTTGAGCTTGGAGATGGGAGGCATAACGCCGTAGGCGTCGGCGGTGAGGAACACGACGGTCTTGGGTACGCTCGCGCTCATGCCGGACAGCTCCGCGTTGGGGATATAGTCCACGGGATAGCCCACGCGGGAGTTGACCGCCAAGGAATCGTCGAAGAAATCGAACTCGCGGGTGTCGGGGTCCATGACGACGTTCTCGACCAGCGCGCCGAACTTAATCGCGTGATAAATTTCCGGCTCGCCCTCTTCCGTGAGGTTAATGCACTTGGCGTAACAGCCGCCCTCAAAGTTAAAGATGGAATCGTCGGCCCAGCCGTGCTCGTCGTCGCCGATGAGGGCGCGGTTGGGGTCGGCGGACAGCGTGGTTTTCCCCGTGCCGGACAGCCCGAAGAATACCGCGGCGTCGCCGGCCTTGCCGATGTTCGCGGAGCAGTGCATGGGGAATACGCCCATTTTCGGGAGGACGTAGTTCATGACGGAGAACACGGACTTCTTAATCTCGCCCGCGTACTGACTGCCGCAGATAATGACCATATGCTCTTCATAGTTGACAAGGATAATCGCCTCGGAGCGACTGCCGTCAAGCTCGGGAATGCACTTGAAGCCCGGCACGGCGATAATGGTATAATCGGGGGTGAAGTCCTTCAAGTCGTCGGCGGTCGGACGGCGCAGAAGCTGATGGATGAACATATTCTGGGAGGCCAGCTCGTTAATAATGCGGAAATTCTGCTTGTATTTGGGGTCAGCCCCGGCGAAACCGTCAAAGATAAAGATTTCACGGCCTTGCAGATACGCCTTGACCTTGGCGAAAATCGCGTCATACTTTTCTTTCTCAATGGGCATATTCACGTCGCCCCACGCGATTTCATCATGAACGGCGGGCGTGTCGACAATAAACTTGTCTTTCGCGCTGCGCCCGGTGTACTTTCCGGTTTTGACGACGAGCGCGCCGGTTTTGGACAGCGTGCCCTCGCCGCGACGGAGCGCGTGTTCGGTCAACTGCGCCGGGTTCAGGTTGCGGTAGACCGCGCAAGGATTGATAATGCCGAGTTTTTCGAGGCCGTAGGTTTCCATAGGTGATTCCTCCATATGCTGGAAAATTTGTGGCGGGAAAGTCCGGGGCGCAAGCGT
>JAFSOM010000229.1 GCA_017447005.1 Oscillibacter sp. | reverse complement strand
GCGTCCAGCGGCGTGGACAGAATGCACGTATCCCCGGCGTTTTCCAGCGTTTCCGGCTCCACTTCCGCCTGACAGACTATCACGCAGTCCACGCCGATTTTCAAGGCGCGGTCAATCATGTCGGGCTGGTCGCCGCAGATAACGATAGTGTTTTTATCGGAGAAGAGCAGATGTTCACGGCTGGAGGGAAGCGCGATATTAATTTCCCCGGAGATGGTGTCGCGGACTTCCCCGCCGCGATGTAAAATCTTCCCTTCCAGTACGGAGATGACATTATAAATGGGTACGGGCAAAATCATCGGGTCGCGCACACAGGCCATATCGTAGTTTGCGACATCCCCGGCGGAGAGCATGCCGAACAGCGTGCCGTCCTCATTGACCACGGGCAGTACGGCGATATGCGCCTCTTTCATGGCCTCCGAGGCGCGGCTGATGGTGGCGGCGGGGGAAATCATGGGCGGCGTGTCGAAGTCGAGGTCGCGCACCTGATTGCGGACGTTGTTAATCAATACGGGCGGGTCGGCGTGGAAACGGTCAAGAATGAGTTGCGTTTCGTCGCTGACGCTCCCCAGACGCGCCGCGACATAGTTCCGTTCTCCGAGTGCGTTCTTGAGCGCGGCATAGGCCAGCGCCGAGATGATGGAATCGGAATCGGGGTTCTTGTGTCCGGTGATGTACACGGTCTCCATGAAATGTTCCTCCTTGCGCTGTCATTGGGTTTCTCTCTTCGTCGACAGTATAGCACAGAAAAGGCGTTCAGGCAAGGGAAAGTGAAGAAAAGCCGGGGCGGAATGTCCATAATTTGGCGCCGGGGCGGGCGGCTGGAAAAAGTTTTCAAAAAGTTTTCAAATTTTTCTCGATTTTCGGCCCGGAAATTTGAAACTTGCTATTGAAAAATCCTCCGCTATGCCTTAAAATACAAGCCAGCGTATGCCGTCAAACGGGAGGCGCGGATTTTGCGCGGCTTGCGTAGGGCCGGAAACGGACTTGCGGCGCCTTGCGCGGGGTTCAACGGAAAGGGGAGCGGACGTTTTGCGGGTTATCACGGGTTCGGCGCGGGGCCGACGCCTTCGGGAACTGCCGGGACTGGATACCCGTCCGACGACCGACCGCGTCAAGGAGGGCCTGTTCAGCGCGATACAGTTTGACATCGCCGGCGCCCGGGTTCTGGACTTGTTCGCCGGGACGGGTCAGTTAGGCATTGAATGCCTCTCACGCGGGGCGGCGGAAGCGGTTTTTGTGGACAGCAGTCCCAAGGCCGCCGCGCTGGTGCGCGAAAACCTCCGCGCCGCCGTGCCCGACGCCCGCGCTATTGTCCGACAGTCCGACGCGCTCGACTTCCTTGCCCGTACCCGCGAACGCTTTGACCTGATTTTCCTTGACCCGCCCTACGCGTCCGGACTGCTGGAAGCGGCAATAAAAAGCCTCGCGGCATTTGACATTCTGAAACCGCGTGGTATAATAGTAGCCGAATCTCCGGCGACGGCGCCGTTTCCCGCGCCGCCTGACCCGCTCCGCGTCGGGCGTACTTACCGCTACGGGAAAATCGCCGTGACCCTCTGCCGCCGGATGGACGCTGGAACGGACGCTGACAACGCCGGAATCAGCGCGCATGACGCCGGAAACGGGGGAGAGAACGTATGAGAATCGCCGTTTGTTCCGGGAGTTTCGACCCCATCACGCTGGGCCATTACGACGTAATTGCCCGAACCGCCGCCTGTTTCGATAAAGTCTGGATATGCGTCAGCCCCAACGCCGAAAAGAAAAACCAGATGTTCACGCCGGAACAGAAACTGACCCTTGTCCGGGCCGCTATCGCGGACTTGCCCAACGCGCAAGCCGAACTCTACCCTGGTCTGCTGGCTGATTACGCCGTCG
>JAFSOM010000228.1 GCA_017447005.1 Oscillibacter sp. | reverse complement strand
TTCCACGGGCGATTGCAGGCCCGTACAAGTCCGGAGTTTCCGGAAAGCGAGGCTTTCGGGAAATCCGGACGCTTTCAGCATACGCCCACAAAGGCGGGAAAAGAACTTTCCCCGCCTTGTCGAGCGCCTTTTTACTTGATTCCGCCGGAAATACGGCGGCTACAAACCCCTACCCTGACCCAATGTCATTAACTGAAAGGAGTTCCAATCCCTCCCCCTGTCCCCCTCCCCTTTCAGGGGCGGGGGAACGGATTTTTTCAGGGCGTTGCAAGTTCCGTAAGTCCCCCCTGAAAGGGGGGATTTAGGGGGGTATACTGCAAAGTTCATGACATTGGGATTTAGGGAGTTATGCGCAAAGGTCATGACATTCATACGGGAACAGTCACGCAAACGTTCCCTAACGCATGTACGCGCCGTTCAAATGCTCATGGACGAGAACGGCTGATTCTGGAAGATACGCTCAATGGCCTCCGCGAACACCGGCGCGGAGTCGAGATAGCGGAGCTTGGAGCACGCCGCCGCCTCATTCGACGCCGGAATCGTGTCCAGCAGGGCGAGTTCCTCAATGGGACTGTTTTGAATGCGTTCGATAGCCTGTCCGGACAGCACGCCGTGCGAGGCGCAGGCGTAGACCTTGCGGGCGCCCTGACGCACCAGCGCCACGGCGGCGTTGCACAGAGACCCGGCGGTGTCGATAAGGTCATCGACCAGAATGCAGTCGTAGCCCTTCACGTCGCCGATAACGTTCATAACGACGCTCTCATTAGCGCGGGGGCGGCGCTTGTCCACAATGGCAAGGCCCGCGTGAATCTTCTGCGAAAACGCCCGGGCGCGTCCGACTGAGCCGACATCCGGCGAGACGACCATCATATTGTCGCATTCCTGCCCGAATTTGTTGGAGTAATATTTGGCGAAAATGCCGCCGCCCTGAAGGTGGTCAACGGGAATGTCGAAAAAGCCCTGAATCTGCGCGGCGTGGAGGTCCATAGCGAGGATACGGTCGGCCCCGGCGGTGGTTATCATGTTGGAGACGAGTTTCGCCGTGATAGGGTCGCGGGCCTTGGTTTTGCGGTCCTGTCTGGCGTACCCAAAATAAGGTATCACGGCGGTGATACGGTTCGCCGAGGCGCGGCGGAGCGCGTCGATGATGATGAGCAGTTCCATGAGGTTGCGGTTGACGGGCATGCACGTCGACTGAATCACGAACACGTCGCTTCCGCGCACGGTCTCGTAGAGGGAAACGCAAATTTCCCCGTCGGAGAACGCGGAGATAGTGGATTCGCCCAGCTTAATGCCCATTTGGGAACAAATGGCCTTGGCGAGTTTGGGGTTGGAGTTCCCCGCGAACACTTTCAAGTCCTTGCTGTGGGAAATTAGGTCGGTGTGAGAAATCATGAGTAGCGTCCCCTTTTCTGTAGTTCTGAAAGACTGTGGCGCCTGCTATATATGAACGTCCCGGCGCGCAGGGCGAAATGGGACGAAACTTTCCCGTAGAGTGAATGTCTTTCCTGTCACGGCGAATTACGATTCGGGGTCAGGGACTCCCGCCGCATTCTTGATTCCCCGGTACGCGCCGGACAGTCGCCGCCGTGGGAACGGTCAACGCAATCCGGCGCCGCGCTTGCGCGGAAAACGGCGTTTCGACAGCGGATTCCATACGGAAGGATTCCGGCGGATTCCGCATGAAAGCGCGTTCCGTCAGGTTTCGCGTGAGGGCGCGTTCCGTCAGGTTTCGCGTGAGGGCGCGTTTAGTCAGGTTTCGCGTGAAAGCGCGTTCCGTCGGATTCCGGAGGGAACAGGGGGCGCAGTTCGTCGAGGGTATCGCGTCCGAACAGCGGAAGCCACCCGGAAAGCAGTTGCGCGTCCTGTACGGCGTTGGTGAGGCGGACGGCCCAAGCGTCACGCAGGGAGCGGCCCGGGGCGGCGTAAGCGAACCCGGCGCCGGCCTGTTTCATGGGCAAGGCGGCGCGGGGGAGAACCGCTACCGCGCCGGACGTATCGAGAAACTCCATCAGCGCGTCGTGGCGGTCGGAGACGGTCACGGACATGTCCGGCGGGAGACAGGCGCGGATGTCGGCGTCGTAAGCGGGCGGCGCGGCGACAAAACACGTCTTCACGCCGCTGTCCGACAGGGCGCGGAACATCCGGCGGAGTACCGTTTCCCCGCCGACTTCCTCCAGCGCGAGGGGCCGGACGCCGTCCGCCAACGCCTCATTCGGTTCAAAAAAGATGACCGCTCTTTCCGTCATGCGCCATTCCTCCCGATTCCAGCCGCGCCGGGGCGGGGCAAGTCCTGTCATTCCTTTGCCGAGTATAACATAACTTTCGGGGAAATTCCATAGGTTCCGAAAAAATTTCCGCAAAATTTCCGCCAAAACTTTCCGCCGATTTTTTATATTTTTGTGGGATAGCGCGGAAAACAGGGCCGGACGGCGTTCCGAAAGTCTCCTTTCCCACTAGACAGGGGCGTTAAGCCGGATAAAACTTGCCCTCATCCGGCGCTGCGCGCCACCTTCCCCCGTCACCGGGGGAAGGCCAAACTTGACAGCATAATCTTTTGAAACCGTTGTGGGCCTAGGCCGCTCAGGGGAAATTATTTTTTGCGTTCCCCTGCGGAATGTCCAAAAACGCCCCGCGCAAATTGTGAAAACGTCCGAAAACGCCGGACGCGTCCCCCGTTCGCGGAAAATATCGTCAAAAAAAGAAAATTTCTTGAAAATTGCCGTTGAATTTACGTTCAAAAAGGTTTACAATAGGGGCCGCGAGGGAAAAGCCGCCGTTTCGGGCGGAAAATCCCATGCCGCCGCGTCCGTCCCGGCGTACAGGAGGCCCCTATGTTAAATATTGTCCTTGTGGAACCGGAAATTCCGCAGAATTGCGGCAACATCGCCCGGACTTGCGCCGCCACCGGAAGCCGTCTGCACCTCGTGCGCCCGCTTGGGTTCGACATCTCCGACCGCGCCGTCAAACGCGCCGGGCTGGACTACTGGCATTTGGTGGAAGTGTTCGACTACGCCAATCTCGACGCGTTTTTCCGCATACGTCCGGAGGCGGCGTCGGATTTATGGTTGAGCACAACCAAAGCCCCGCGCCCGTATACCGACGCCGTCTTTACGCCGTCAAGCTGGCTGTTCTTCGGCAAGGAGACCGCCGGACTGCCCGCCGCCTTCCGCGAACGTTTCCCCGAACGCTGTATCCGTCTGCCCATGATTGCCGACGCCCGCAGTTTGAATTTGAGCAACTCCGTCGCGGTTGTGGTTTACGAGGCTTTGCGTCAGACGGGTTTCCCCGGCTTAACGTAAGCCCGCGCAAAAACCGATATGAGCGCTTGACGCGCCTGTGTCGCCCCCCGGAACGGGGGGAGATGTCGCCGCAAGGCGACAGAGGGGGGAATCTATCGCGCAGTGTGAGATTCTCTGTGGTCCCCGGCCCGGAGGCCGTAGTTATATTTCATATGTTTTGGGAGGTATACTATGAACTACAACAAGAAGACCGTCAAGGATGTCGACGTAAAGGGAAAGAAAGTTCTGCTCCGCTGTGACTTCAACGTCCCGCAGGACAAAGTGACTGGCGAAATCACCAGCGACAAGCGCATCAAAGCCGCTCTGCCCACGATTCAATATCTCCTCGACAACGGCGCGGCGGTTATCGCCTGCTCCCATCTGGGCAAGCCCAAGGGCGTAGACCCGAAATTCACGCTGGCGCCCGTGGCGGTACGTCTGGGCGAACTGCTGGGCAAGGATGTCATTATGGCAAAGGATGTCGCCGGGGACGACGCCAAAGCCAAGGCCGCCGCGCTTCAGCCCGGTCAGATTATGCTCCTTGAGAACACCCGTTTCGAGAAGGGCGAAACCAAGAACGACCCCGAACTCGCCAAGGCTATGGCGTCCATGGCGGACTTGTTCGTGTCCGACGCGTTCGGCTCCGTGCACCGCGCCCACGCCTCCACCGCCGGCGTCGCCGACTATCTCCCCGCCGTCTCCGGCTTCCTGATTCAGAAGGAATTGCAGTTCCTCGGCGGCGCGATTTCCAATCCGAAACGCCCGCTGGTGGCCATTCTGGGCGGCTCGAAGGTCTCCTCCAAAATCGGCGTCATCAACAATCTGCTTGAAATTGCCGATACCATTATCATCGGCGGCGGCATGTCCTACACGTTCTCGGCGGCGCAGGGCGGCAAAGTCGGCGACAGTCTGCTCGAAAAGGACTGGCTCGACTACTCCAACGACATGATGAAGAAGGCCAAGGAAAAGGGCGTCAAGTTCCTCCTCCCCGTGGATACCGTCGCCGCCGACAAGTACGCCCCCGACGCCAAGTCGCAAGTCGTCAAGGACGGCGAGATTCCCGACGGCTGGATGGGCCTTGACATCGGGCCGGAAACCGTCAAGCTGTATTGCGACGCCGTCGCGGGCGCGGGTACGGTTATCTGGAACGGGCCGATGGGCGTCTTTGAGTTCCCGGCGTTCGCCAAGGGTACCGAAGCGGTCGCCGACGCTCTCAGCAAGACCTCCGCTATCACGGTTATCGGCGGCGGCGACAGCGCCGCGGCGGTCGAACAGCTCGGCTACGCCGACAAGATGACGCATATCTCCACGGGCGGCGGCGCGTCGCTGGAGTTCCTCGAAGGCAAAGAGCTGCCCGGCGTCGCCTGCCTGCTCGACGCCTAATCCGTTCGTCAGGGTTCGGAACGCGCCAACCCCGCTGTCAGGCCGGACGGCGCCCGGATTCCGAATCAAAGGCCGGAAACTCTTGACATTTCTCCAAATTTCCGGTATAAAAACAGGATGTTTCCCTCTCCGTCGCGCACGGAGGGGGAAGCGTCAAAAAAATAAAGGAGCATGATACCATGAATCGCAGATACCGCCATACTATCATTGCCGGCAACTGGAAAATGAATAAGACCGCCAAGGAAACCAAGGAATTTGCCGAGGAAATGAAGAAAATTTGGACGGCCCGCCCCAAATGGTGCGACGCCGTGATTTGCGTCCCCGCCTGCAATATCGCCGCCGCGACAAAAGCGTTTAAGGAACTGCGTATCGCCGTCGGCGCGGAAAACGCGTACTTTGAGCCGAAAGGCGCCTTTACAGGAGAAATTTCCGCCGATATGCTCGCCGACCTCAACGTCAAATATGTCATCGTCGGCCACAGCGAACGCCGCCAGTATTTCGGCGAAACCGACCAGATTGTTAATAAGAAAGTCCACGCCGTGCTGGACGCCGGGATGAATCCCATTATCTGCGTCGGCGAACGGCTCGAGGAGCGGGAAGCCGGCATTACCGACGAACTGATTGCCCTGCAAGTCAAGAGCGCCCTCAACGGCGTGAGCGCGGAGCAAATCCGCCGCTGCGTGATTGCCTACGAACCCGTCTGGGCTATCGGCACGGGCAAGACCGCCACCGCCGAACAGGCCGGGGAAGTCTGCAAGAATATCCGCACGACCATTCGCACGCTCTACGGCGCCCGCGTATCCCGCGGCATTACCATTCAATACGGCGGTTCCATGAACGAGAAGAACGCCGCCGAATTGCTCGCCCAGCCCGATATTGACGGCGGTCTGATTGGCGGCGCGGCGCTGGTTCCCGAAAAGTTCCTCGCCATCATCAACGCGGCGAATCAGGAATAATTCACAGAGAACGCATTCGGAAGGGGGACTTTCCGCCCCCGTCCGTTTTCCGGCCTACGCATTCCGGGCCTTTCCGGGCCGTTCCCGCGTGGGCCGCTATGATTGATAAGCGGGGTGAGGGAATCGGCTATGAAAGCGCCTACCATTCTGATTATCGTGGACGGCTTCGGCGTTTCGGAAGAATCGGCGGGGAACGCGGTCTGGGCCGCCAGTACGCCCGCGTTTGACCGTTTCCGGGAGGAGTACGCCTGCGCCGCGCTCGCCGCGTCCGGGCCGGAAGCCGGACTGCCGCCCGGTCAATGCGGCAACAGTGAGGCCGGACACCTGCTCATCGGCGCCGGGCGCCTTGTCAAACAGGACTTGACGCGTGTCTCCGAGGCTATCGACGACGGCTCCTTTTTCCAAAATCCGGCGTACCTCAAAGCCATGGAACACTGTCAGGAATCCGGCGCGGCCCTGCACTTGATTGGCCTGCTCTCCGACGGCGGCGTATACTCGCACACGTCCCACCTGTACGCGTTACTGCGTATGGCCCGCGACCGCGGCCTGAAACGCGTCTGGATACACGCCTTTCTGGACGGTCACAACGCCCCGCCGACATCCGGCGCGGAGTACCTGCGGCGTACGGAATCCGTCTGCCGGGAGCTGGGCGTCGGCGCGATTGCCACCGTCATGGGACGCCGCTTCGGGATGGACCGGGAAGGCCGCTGGGACTTGATTGAGGAGGCCTACGACGCGTTGGTATACGGAGAGGGCGCGGACATCAATCCCGACCCGGCGGAGGCGGCGGAGCGCTCGTACCGCGCCGGAACGACGGATGAGTTCTTGGAGCCTGTCATCTGCGACGCAAACGGCACTATCGCCGACCATGACAGCGTGATTTTCTTCAACTGCGGCGGGAGCCGTCTCAAGGAACTGGCGCAAGCGCTGGTTTCGCCGGACTTTGACGAGTTTACCCGTCAGGTGTTCCCGCTGGTATGCGTCAGCACGGGCGAATGCGGCGTGGCGGGCGTCGAGACGGCGTTTCCGCGTCCGGAACTGCGCAACGGACTGGGCGAGTACCTCAGCGGGCTGGGCCTTACGCAACTGCGCATGGGCGAACGCGACCGTATCGAACGCGTAACCGCGCTGTTCAACGGAGGCCGCGAGACGCCGTTCCCGGGCGAGGAATGGTTCTCCGCGCCGTCCCCGCACGGCCCGGAAGCCGCCTTGAATCCCGAAAAGTGCGCCGAAACCTTGACCAACGAGGCTATCGCCCGTATGGAGGCCGGAACGTATGACATGATTGTGCTGACGCTCTCCGACTGCGATACGGCGGGGCATACGGGCAGTTTCATGTCGGCGGTGAAGGCCGTGGAAATTGTTGATTCCTGCGTCGGGCGGATTGTCGAGGCGGCTTTGAAGCTGGGCGGTATCGCCAT
This sequence comes from Oscillibacter sp., assembly GCA_017447005.1. Classification (GTDB taxonomy): domain Bacteria; phylum Bacillota; class Clostridia; order Oscillospirales; family Oscillospiraceae; genus Oscillibacter. The sequence goes on along the minus strand of JAFSOM010000228.1, from coordinate 5,085 downwards.
GGTCACGGGCAGTCACGGGAACGTTGAAGAGATGTTGCGCGACAACGGTTCGCCGAGCGTATCGGGCGCGTCGAACCCTGTGCCGTTCATCCTCTGCGGCGCGGGCACGCGTCTGCGCGACGGGCGCCTGTCCGACATCGCCCCGACGGTGCTGGATGTCATGGGGCTGGCCTGTCCGCCCGAGATGGACGGTAAAACGCTCATTATGGAATGAATCGCGGCGCGGACAGCGAACCCCGTCGCGGAATGAATCGGCTTATCACGCGGCGCGGGACACGGGAAACTGTGCCCGCGCCGTTTCGGGGAATACATAAGGCGCGGCGGAAACTTGCCAAGTAACCGCTACGCATACGGGACTACATAAGACGCGCCGCCCTTGACTTTCCGCCGGAAACGGATACAATAAGAGGGCGAATCACGATAGAAAGCGGGGGAGAATGTATGCCGATTATATCCGTCATCACGCCCGTATATCAGGGGGAGGCGCTGTTGCCGGACTGCGTCGAGAGCGTGCGGGGACAGACCATCTCCGACTGGGAACTGCTCCTCATTGACGACGGTTCCACAGACGGCACGCGGACGCTATGCGAAAATTACGCCGCGGAGGATTCGCGTATCCGCTATCTCCCGCAACCGGAAAACATGGGCGTCAGCGCGGCGCGGAATCGCGGCCTGCAAGAAGCGCGGGGACGCTATATCGCGTTTCTGGACGCCGACGACCGTTACGTTCCCGAGACGCTGGAAACGTTGTGGAATCTCTGCGCGGAGAACGGCGCGGACAGCGCCGCTTGCGCCCATTGGAACGTCACGCCGTCGGGCGGCGAGCGTGTCGAGACGCTGTTGCCGTCGGGCGTGTACGGCTACGAGGAAATCCGCGAGAAATTCGCCGCGCCGCTGTTCGGGGAACGTCTGCGAGCGCCGCTGATGAACGGTTACATCTGGCGGTTCCTGTTCCAAAACGACCAAATCCGGCAGAGCGGAGCGCGTTTCGACGGGCCTTACTTGGAGGACGAATTGTTTTTGCTGGAATATTTCAGCGCGGCGCGTCCGGCGCGGCGTCTGGCGGTCACGGAAACGCCCCTCTACCGCTATTTGCAGAATCCGGCGTCGGCGACGCGGCGCTATATGAAAGGCCTCACGAAAAGTCTGGACTACTATATGGACATCAAAGAGGAGCTTGACCGGAAATATGAGTTTCATATCGAGTATCCGGACTGGCGCAATAATACGCGCTGGGCGAATCTGCTCATCCTGATTGGCAACGAGTACGCGCCGGGAATCCGGAAGCCGTTCCGCGAACGCCGCGAGGACGTGGAGGCGCTTTGTCGGCGTCCGGACATGGCCGAGGCGATACGGCAGTATAAGCCGCTGGGCATGGGACGCAATAAGCAAGTTGTGGCGTCGCTGGTACGCCGCCGTATGTTCGGCGCGCTCACGCTGTTGTACCGGGTCAAAAACCGTATGTAAACGCTTTTCAGGAAGGTATGCGTACACGTTTTTTTGGCAAGTTGCGCTTTTCGCCCTCATCCGTCACTGCGTGACACCTTCCCCCGTTCCGGGGGAAGGAAAAACTTGACAGCGTAATCTTGACAACGGCGCGGAATCATTGCGAAAACTTTGCGGGGTTGCGCGGAAAAATGAAAGATTCCGCTATAGTTTTGGCCTTCCCCCGTCTACGGGGGAAGGTGGCGCGCAGCGCCGGATGAGGGCGAATTTTATGCGGCTTTTTTACTTGCCAATAAAAACTTTACGCGTACTTCAGAAAGTTTCAAGGAGTGAGGTTATGACGCTTTTACGGGAAAGTCTGCTGTATAGTTTGTATCTGGCCTTGGAGGGCGCGTATGAGCGGAGCGCGGCCCGGAGAATCCTGCACGCGTTCGGGGCGTGGTGCGCGGGACAGGCCGCCCAAAGCCGCGTATTGACCGCGCTGGCCCGGGAAGGAAAACTTTCCGCCGCGTGGGAAAGCAGTCAAATGCGCCGCGTCCTGACGGCGATATTTACCTTTCCGGGGCGTACGCTGAACCGTTGGTACGAGGCTTGGCGGGCGACGTTCGAGGACAGCGTTTTCGCCCGGATTGTCTTTGAACTCGGCGAGGGTACGGCAATCGCGGAAAGCTGGCTCATCATGCTGTTGTGGATTATCCCCTACGCCTATTGGGACAACGCGTGGAGCTTACTTGTGTTCGCGTTTCTGCTGATACTGTTCCACGCCGGGGCCATGCGCCGCCGGACGTTTCAGTTAGACGTGGCGGACATCGGATTTTATCCCATGGTTTTCCTGTTCCTGATGATGTTATCCGCGCCGTTATCGTACAGGCCGGAACTGTCGTGGCGGTTCTTGGGCTACCATATGGCGGCGGCGCTGTGCGTACTGGTGACGGTCAGCGCGGCGCGGAACGTCGCCGACCTGAAACGCCTCTGCGCCGGGGCGACGTTCTGCGTGGGCGTCTCGTCCGTGTACGGCGTCATACAGCGTATCCGGGGCGTCAAGGTCAATATCGCCTATGTCGACGCGAAACTCAATCCCGATATGCCCGGGCGGGTGCAGTCCTACTTCGACAACCCGAATACGTTCGGCGAATTTCTCGTGATGTTACTGCCGCTGGCGTTGGCGCTGGCGTTATGCTCGGAGAAACGGCGCGGTAAGATTCTCGCCGGGGCGGTCTGCTTCTTCGGCGTGGCGGCCCTGCTGATGACCTACTCCCGCGCCGCTTGGGTCGGCTTCGCGCTGTCCGTGGGGCTGATGGTTCTGACGTTGCGCCCGACGCTCCTGCCCGGTCTTATCGCGCTCTGTATTGTGGCGATACCGTTTCTCCCGTCCGCCGTCTGGACGCGCATTCTCACTATCACCAACTTCAACGACACGACGACTTCCAGCCGCTTTCCGCTCTATGAGGCCGCTTTGAATTTGATTCAACGCGCCCCGCTCGACGGCGCCGGATTAGGTTCCGACGTGGTGCGGCAATATATCAAGGATTTTCGCCTTTATCACGGCTCCGCGCCGTTCGTACACGCGCATAACCTCTATCTGCAAGTCTGCATTGAGACGGGCCTATTGGGCGCGGCGGCGTTTCTGGCGTCGGTGTTCTGGAACGTCAAGCGCGGATTCCGGGCCGTGACGAACGCCAAAGGCGCGACGCGTATTATCACCTGCGCGGCGGCGGCGGGCGTGTGCGGAATCACGCTCTGCGGCATGGCGGATTATCCGTGGCACTATCCGCGGGTGCAAGTCGTGTACTGGTTCCTGTTCGCCGTGACGCTGGCGGGCGCGAAGGTGTGCCGTATGGAGAACGGCGCGGGAAGTCACGCGCCCATAGGCATGACGCAACGCGACGCCGAAAACCATACGCCGTCATGGAAACCGCAACACGGCGCGGGAACTTACGTTCCGGCCCGCGGCGCGGGAATGGCTACGCCCATCCGCAAGCCGGAAAGCAAACTTGAAAGGACGCGTAAGCATGGGAAAACTGCTGGTCATAGAAGGTCTGGACGGAAGCGGTAAGGCGACGCAAGCGAAACTTCTCACGGACGCGTTGGCGGCGCAAGGGCGACGCGTCCGGCAGGTGTCGTTTCCGGACTACGAAAGCGACTCCTCCGCGCTGGTGCGGATGTACCTTTCCGGCGCGTTCGGGACGCGTCCGGGCGACGTGAACGCCTACGCCGCGTCGAGTTTCTACGCCGTCGACCGCTACGCGAGTTTCCGCCGCGACTGGGGCGCGTTCCACCGCGACGGCGGCGTGATTGTCGCCGACCGTTATACGACATCCAACGCCGTCCATCAGTGTTCCAAACTCCCCCGCGAACAGTGGGACGCGTTTTTGACGTGGCTGTTTTCGTATGAGTATGACCTGCTCGGACTGCCGGCGCCGGATACGGTTCTTTATTTGCGCGTGGCCCCGGAAGTCAGCGAACGATTGCTACGCGGACGCCAACAAATCACCGGAGAGCGCGCCGACATCCACGAACGCGACCGGGAATATCAGGCGTTATCGCGGGCGGCGGCGGACTACTGCGCCGAACGTTACCAGTGGCGCGTTATCGAGTGCGCCGACGCCGACGGTCTGCGGAGCGTGGACGATATTCACGCCGAAATTATGCGCGACGTTTCCTATCTTTTTTTATAAATCCATTGCGTTTTGTTGGCATTTGCGCTATAATACGGAAAACGGAACGGGGGACGGCGAATATGGCGGTTTACACGACGCAAAAAACTTATCATACAAAGGCCCATATGGGCATGATTGACGTGACGGAAGATTTTCAGAACGCGGTGAAGGAGTCGAACCTCTCCGCCGGGACAATCACTGGATTCACGACGGGCGGCGTGGCGGCCCTGACTACGCTCGAATTTGAGCCGGGTCTGGTACATCACGACTTGAAAGCCGCTCTTGATACGTTCTCTCCCTATCTCGACGAGCGCGGACGCGTGATTCCCTACCGTCATCACGATACGTGGCATGACGATAACGGGTCTTCCCATATCAAATCCGCGCTGTTATCGCCGTTTATCGTTGTGCCGTTCGTCAACGGGAAACTGACGCTCGGGCCGTGGCAGAATCTCACGCTGGTCGAGTGCGATACCCGCGACCGCGTGCGGGATATTGTCTTTCAGGTGATGGGGGAGTAATACGACGCTGTGCGCGGGATTGCGCAAGCCATTGGAGGAAACGCCGTGCTGAATACGACGCTGTGCTATCTGGAACGCGGGGACGCCTATTTCATGCTTCACCGCGTCAAAAAGGAAAACGATATAAACCGTGACAAATGGGTTGGCGTCGGGGGGAAGTTCGAGGAGGGCGAAAGCCCGGAAGAGTGCCTTCTGCGCGAGACCTTCGAGGAAACCGGACTGACCTTGACGGACTATCGCTATCGCGGTATTGTGACGTTTGTTTCTGACCGCTGGGAATCGGAACTGATGCACTTATTCACGGCGTCGGGCTGGACGGGAACGCCCCGCGCCTGTGACGAGGGCGTGTTGGAATGGATTGACAAGCGAGACCTGCTGCATTTGCCCATCTGGGCGGGCGACGCGCTGTTCCTGCGACTGCTGGAGGAAAACGCCCCGTTTTTCTCCCTGAAACTGCG
>JAFSOM010000227.1 GCA_017447005.1 Oscillibacter sp. | reverse complement strand
TCCCCGGAATTTCCATTGTTGGCGAAAAAATTTCCAACTTTTTGCAAATTTTTGATTGTTGCATTTGCAAATATCAAAAATTGTTTTTACCTTTGCCCTCGAAAGATAACAACAACGCACAAACAATTGGAATTATGCAAACGAAATCAATTAAGGTTATCCCGTGTTTTCACACCGACGATTATTGGGACCGCATTAACCGGAACGGTTACACGGAAAACACTTGCGAGTGTTGCGGCCGCAAACTCAACCCCAAAACAATGAAAGGTGTTCAAATGTTAACCACCGCCGAATATACCGACGAGGTGCGCGAGGTTAAACACATCGTCGGAGAATCCGACGGGGCAATGTCGCAAGGTTTGTTTTTCTTTGGCCCCAAATGTTACAAGGAAATCCGCGCCCGCCTCGCCGCAACCACAACAACCCGTATCGTTGAACTCTAAACACATAAGACAATGAAACTCTCATTCAAGTACAAGATTATCGCGAACACCTCGTTTGAGGTCGGCACGAAAGACGAATTATTCGGATATATCCGCGAAATAACCCGCAAGGGATATTTCTTTGAAATCCGGAATTACTACAACGGTAACGGTCGCGCCGGATATATTGTCCGAGTATTGGACCACAAAAACGACTAAAACCGCGCCCGGGCGGTTCCTGGGTAACGCACATTCAAACACAACGCACAATGAAAAAGACATTCACAATTGAACAAATCCTCGCCCTCAAACAGACCCTCGAATCGGCCGGGTTGAACGTGGAAAAGGGAATCCAACTCGACGACCCGGAAACGTTCACACTCAAGGTTTACGGGACGGTCGCGTATTCCGGACGGCATTTCTCCGGAACCCTCATCGTTTCGTATCATCCAATAATGGCCGCCTGTTATAACACCCCGAGGAAACCCGCCCCGGCGGGCGGAATTATCGCCGTTATCAACAACGGACCCGGGGCGCATTTTCATTCGCTTTATAAGGCGTTCCGAATCCTCGACCCGTTAAGGATTGCGGCCTTATTCGAGAAAGTCAACGCCGACCTCGACCGTTCGGCCAAATGGGACGAAATGTGGGACGCGTGGGTCAAGGCCCGCCGGGAGCGCAATTATACCGACAATTACAAAACGCGTTTCCTCCACAAATACGCCGACGAACATTTCCCCGGCCTGTTTTTCACATACAGGAAAGGCAATCGAAAGTAACATCCCGGGGCCGGGCCTCCGGCCCCCTAAAACATCAAGATATGAACAACCGCAAAATCACCGACGTTTACAAAAACAACCTCCTCAACAGGTGTTTTGAATACCGCGACAAGATTATCGCCCTCCGGGAGAAAATCGAACGCGATTTCGACCTCAAGGACGACGACAAGGCCGTTCTCCAAAATTACGCCGCCGACGGCATTGTCCCGACCGACCCGGAGGACCTCCGGCAATACACAATAGGGAAAATCTTAAACGGCCTCGATTGTGCGTGGCCCGGCCTCGAGGAAATAATCGAATTTATCAACAATGATTAAGACATCCAACAGGGGCGGCCGCCGGGAGGGTTCCGGCCGCCGTCCCTCCGACGCGGGCCGGGTGAACCTCACCGTCCGGGTATCCCCGGAAACCAAACTCAAAATAAAGTATCTCCGCCGGGCCGGGTTCAAGATTGGGGAACTCGTCGACGAGTCGGTCGCGGGGTTGTGGGATACCTGTTGTTCGGGAATCGACGACGCCCCGAACGATTTGTAAGGAAACCCGCCGGAGGAGGCGGGTTTTTTCGTACCTTTGCGACGTCAAGACGATTTTGTAAGACATCCAATTTTGTGCAAGGCCGTTCCGCCGCGAGGCGCGACGGCCTTAATTCGTCCCCGTGTGCGATTATCGGTCCGGATTGTGCGATTCCGGGCCGTTTCCGTTCGATTTGACGGGGTTTTTGTGCGAATTGGTCCGGAACATCGTTCCCGTTCCCAAAAGCAACCACGACGGCGAAACGCCGTATTTCCGGCAAAGGTGCGACAACCACGCCGGGCGGATTATCGACCGCCCCGGTTCACGGCGTTGTTTTAGGAAATTCGGACGGTCAATCCCGGCCTCCACGCAAAACGCCGACGCCGTCGTCCGGCCGTCCGCAACGAGGACCGCGAACGCCTCAAAGAATCGGACCGTCACAGGGTCGGCCGCGTGTAACTGTTCCGCGTTCATCGTTTCGCCGCCTGTTTGAGGTAATACATCCGTTCGGCCTCGTCGCATTCCTGTTTGACGCGCCAGATTATCGCCTCGACCGCGAGGCGTTCCTCCATTAGGCGCAAGACCTCGCCGTCCGGGGCGTCGGCCGACAGGGACTCCGACAAATTGAACAGGGAATCCCGCGCCGCCTGTAACGACTCGAGGGACGCACAAAAACGCCCGTATTCGGCCGATTTCTCCCACGACGGGGATTTCCCCCGGCAACACGTCAAAACGCCGAGAACGGCCGCCAAAATCGCAATTCTTTTCATTTGACGAACTATTTGTCGAACGGGGTTCCGGTTATATGTTCAATTATCGCAATCAGTCGGTCAATTTGTGTCAAATGAACGGCCGATTGTCGTTGTTCCTCCCGGAGGTACGACATCACCTCCGGAGACATAATCGAAACCTTTTGATTCCCGAAATTCGCGTAATCGCCCTCGACGTGGACGGGGAACGGGTCGCCCGGCGTGGGGCCGAACTCGGCCCGGAACATCGGCCCGGTTCCGGATTCCAACCATTCCCGGGAAACCGACGGGAATTTGTCGAGGATTTTTCCGAACAAAGTTTTCGGAACCTCGATTTGTTCACGGATAATTTCCGAAATAGTCGCCTTGTCGGAGCCGATTATCTCGGCAAAATGCGATTGATTCCGGACAATGTGCCGATTTTTCAATTCGGCGACCAATTCCGCAACTCGCTGATTTTTAATTATATCCATTTTGTGCGTAAAATTTCTCCAAAAATAATGTTCGGAAAATTTGGTATTTCCAAACAATATGTTTAGTTTTGCAATCGGTTAACGATTCCACACCGCAAAGGTACGAACAATTTAACCCGCCGTAAATGGCAAATATATGTAATTTTTTGACAACGCACAAACAATTGGATTATGAACCTCGAACGAAAAGTCGATTTTGCAATCAAACTGTTGCGGTCAATCCCGACCGACGACGGCCCGATTGAGTTGTCGTATTCCGGCGGGAAAGATTCCGACGTTATCCTCGAACTCGCCCGTATGTCGGGAATCCCTTTCGAGGCGATTTACAAGAATACGACAATCGACCCTCCGGGAACAATCACGCATTGCAAGGAACAGGGCGTTACAATCCTCAAACCGAAACTCACATTCTTACAACTCGTCGAAAAAAAGGGGACGCCGTCCCGGTTTTCCCGCTTTTGTTGCGAGGTCCTCAAGGAATACAAAGTATATAACCGCGCAATACAGGGAATCCGCCGGGCCGAATCCACTAAACGGGCGCAACGTTACCACGAACCCGAAATTTGCCGGGTCTATTCCGCAAAGGAAAAAGTCCGCGTATATCTCCCGGTTCTCGAATGGACGGACGAGGACGTCGCCCGGTTCATCGAGGAACGCGGTATCAAATGCGCCCCGGTCTATTACGACGAGAACGGTCAATTCCACGTCGAACGCCGCCTCGGTTGCATCGGTTGTCCCCTTGCGTCCGGTAACGGCCGGGAGGGTTTCAAGAAATATCCTAAACTCCTCAAACAGGTAATCGAGGCGAAAAAACGGTTTTACGCCGCCGACCCGAACAGGGGCCGGGCCTTTGACGGGGACGTCTACAAATCAATGTTTTATCAATTCTTTTGCCACAACCTCGAGGAATACCGCCTCAAAATAGGGGGGGGTATCTTTCCGGAATTAGCAATCGACGCGAGGCAATACTTATCCGATTATTTCAAAATTGATTTATAACCTCATTTAATCCCAAATCATTATGAAACACGCATTTTCAATTTTCATCGTGAACCCCGCAAACGGGGAATTCGTATCCCTCGAGGATTGGCGCAAGGTCGAGAACCCGACGTCCGCCGAATTCGTCGCAATCGTCAACAAACACGGCGACGGAATCATTATAGCAAAGGACCCCGTCAAGGTGGACGGCGAAATCAATTTCCGTTGGGAAAAGGCCGTCGAACTTGCAAAGGCGTTCACCCCGTCAACATCCGTCGCGAATCTCGCCGTCGAGGGATTCCACCTCCCGGACCGCCGCGAGGTCCTCGACATTTACGACGCCCGTTTTCAAGGACTCGACGACGCCCTCGACGTTGTCGGCGGAACGCCCCTCCACAAAGGCGACGCCCGTTGGATGTGGACCGAGGACGAGGACCCGGACCCCGAGTATTACAGTTATTACGCGTTCGTCTTTGACGGCGACTACGGCGCCGTGTGCAACTACTGCAAGTCCAACGCGGGCACAGTTCGCCCCGTGTCCGCTTTTCTCCCGTTTTAGGTTAAAAAGTTAATCAGTTCCCGGACCGACTCGCCCCGCTTTGTCGGGGTTGGTCGGGACGGGGTTAAAGACAAAGACAATGAAAACAAACGTTATTCAAACAATCGTCCTCGCCCTCGTCGGGTTTGCCCTTATTTGTACGGGCGCGTTGTTTATTATGTCGGTCGCCGGGGAGCCGGAGCCGGGTTACACGGAACACGTCGAGGAATTGTTCGGTTGGTTTTCGTGGTTCGCAATCCTGTTTGATAACATCCTCCGGGGACTCGCCGGGTTCGCGATTGCGTGGCTCGGTTATAAGGTTTGGCCGTTCCACGACGATAAACAGGAAACCGCCGCCCTCGAGGAACCGGACGAACAGGAACAACCCGAAACGCATTTAATCCCAATTTGCAATGAATAAGACACCAAACACAACCCCTCCCGCAAAGGCGTTCCGAAAGGGCCTCCGGGAAATCAAGGTCGGCGACAACGCCGCCGTCCGCGAGGAACTCGCCGCCGCCCTCGACGTGACAACCCGCCAATCACTCGCGGCGTACGCCGACGGAAAACGAATCCTCGACGTCGAAAAGGCCGCCCGCGTGGAATCAGTATTCCGCAAATACGGCGTCAACGACTGTTGGGGCGAGTAACAACCAACAAACGCACATTCAAGTATGAACGCACAACATCCCCTCGCAACCGACGCGGTATTGACTCCCGCCGAAACCCGGGTCGCCGTCGGTTATTGTTATCGTTATGGGTTGACCGGAAAGGAAATCGCCGGACGGCTTTTCGTATCGTATAACACCGTTGTACGGCATACGCAAAATATCTACGAGAAAACCGGAATCCGGAGGTCCACAAACGCCCTCGTCGCGTGGTTCCTGTCAACAAATTTCAACCTCAATCTCTCAACCCTGTAACGATATGGATATTCGTATTATTACCCTCAAGATTCAAAATTTCAAAGGGATTCAAGACCGGACGTTCAACCTCGGCGGCGTGTCCGCAAACATCGTCGGCGACAACGGCCTCGGCAAATCCACAATCTTTGACGCGTTTACGTGGTTACTGTTCGGAAAGGACCACCGAAACACCGTTCAAAACAAGTTTGAAATCGTACCAATCGACCCCGTCACCGGGGAACAGGTCCACCACCTCGAAACCCTCGTCGAGGCCGAACTCTCGACCGACGGAATCAAAACCGTTCTCCGGAGGGTTTGGCGCGAAACGTGGTCCCGGGCCAAAAAGGAAACCGAGTCCCGCCTCACGGGTCACGAATCGTTATTCTTTGTCAACGGTATAAACGTTGACACCCTCGAGAATTATTCAAAAGCAATCGCGGACCTCGTCGACGAAAAGATTTTCCGCCTCATTACGGACCCGTTGTTTTTCATCGGGGACACGACCGACAAAAAGGCCCGCCGCGCCGCGTTAATGGACCTCGTCGGGGACGGTATCGACAAAACGGAAATCCGCGCCCGGTTCGCCGACATTATCGCCAAAATGAACGGCGAGGACGTGTCCGAATTCCGCCGCCGGATTGCGGCCGACAAACGCCAAACCAAAAAGGACCTCGCGGAATGTGACCCGAAAATCTCGGCCTATACCGATTCCCTCCCGGCTCCGGAGGATTACGACGCAATCGCAAAGGAAATACAGAACCGCGCCCTCGCCGCCGACGAGGAACTCGCCGCAATACAGGCCGAAATAAAAGGCGTTGACGAACAGGTCGCCGACATCCGAAAGGCCGACAACGCGGCCGTCGCCGCCGTTTCCGACAAACGGAAAAAGGTTGCGGACCTCCGCCTCGCCGCCCGGAAACTCATTGACGACGCGACGAACGGTGTTCAATCCGCCAATTACGACCGTACCCGCAATATTGACGCCGCATCCCGCAAGGTCGAACAGGTCCGCCGCAAGATTGCCGACGCGGAAAACACCCTCCGGAACGTCGAAACCACAATCGCCGCCAACAGGGACGAACGCGCCGACATCGAGGCCCGTGTCGAAAGAATGAAACAGGCAATCGCTGATATTAAGACCCGCGCGTTCGAGTATAACGGCAACACCGTTTGTCCCGCTTGCGGTCAACCCCTCCCGGCCGACAATATCGAACAGGCCCGCGCCGCCGCCCTCGAACATTTCACGGCCGACAATCAGCGCGAAATCGACAACCTCAAGAAAACCGCGTTGTCTTTGCAACCCCGATACGACACCCTCGGGGCGAATATTGAACACGACTCCGCCCGGGCCGACCTCATTCGCGCCGAACTCATCAAGACCCGCGAATCCCTGTCGGCCGCCGAACAGGAACTCGACGAGGTGAAACGTACGCCAATATTCAACATTGACGGCGTCGTCGACAACGTCAAGAATTCCCCGGAATACAAGGCCCTCGAGGAGGAAATCGCCGCCCTCGAAACGGAAATCGGGAACCCTGTTACAACGGACGTTTCCGGCCTGTTGGCCCGCCGTCGTGAACTCGAGGAGAAATGCAACGTCGTTCGCCGGGATTACACCGCAACGGTCGACCCCCTCAAGGCCCGACTCGCCCGCCGGGAGGAGGCCGCCCGTATCAAGGCGAAAATCGACGCGGAACAGGAAAACAAAAAACGTTACACGGAACACCTCGCCGAACTCGAACAAATGGAATTCGACGCGGCCGAATATCTCAAGGCCGACATTTCCGCCGTCGAGGGCGCAATTAACGGCCTGTTCCGGATTGCCCGGTTCCGTATGTTCGACACCCTCGTAAACGGCGACGTCGTCGAGGATTGTACCGTTATGGATACAAACAACGTCCCGTACGGTTCAATGAACGACGCAAAACGAATCCTCGTCGGTATGGACGTTATCGCGACGTTTTGCCGGGCGCACGGCGTAACCGCGCCGATATTCGTTGACAACGCCGAATCAATCACAACCTCGCGTTTCGACGTCGATTCACAGGTCGTCCGCCTGTCCGTCGTCAAGGGCGCGGAACTCTCAATCGAACAGTAATCCCGCAAGATATGGACCTCCTCGAACTCGCCCGGACCAATCCGGAAATTACAATATCAATCCGCGTCGGCGACCTTATCACCGCCGCCCGGACAATCATTGCCGACACCCGGGCCGAACTCGAGGGGACCATTGCGGCCGAACGCGCCGATTTCCTTATTCCCCGGGAGGACGTCGTCGACATCCTCAAGGTCGACCCGTCCACCCTGTATCGTTGGGAGAAAGAATACGGGTATTTAATCCCCGTCCGGCGCGGAACCCGCGTGTTTTACCGGAACTCCGATATACAACCAATCCTCAACGGAACAAGACCGAAACCAAATTCCAAAATAACCCACATTCAAAAGTAATTCATTATGGCAAACAAAGACAACAACAACCCGACCCCGGCGGAACTAACGGTTATCGCCAATAAAAACAAACAGGCAATCGAGAATTCCGTCACCCACCGCCTCAACGAAATGCGAAAGGCCGGGGGAATCGCCCTCCCGAAAGGGTACAACGCCGGGAACGAGTTAACCCTCGCCCTCCTCGAGTTGTCCGAAATGAAAGACCAATCAACCGGACAACCGATTCTCGCCGTCGTCGAACCAACATCCGTCGCGCAATCCCTGTTCCGAATGTGCGTCCTCGGCGTGTCGTTATCGCGTAAACAATGCGCGTTCATCAAGTACGGAACCCGCCTCAACTTTCAACTCGAGTATCACGGCCGCCTCGCCCTCGCAAAGAGGTTCGGCGGGGCCGGGGAACCCCGGGCGCAAGTTATATACGAGGGCGACGAATTCGAGTATATGATTGACACCCGGACCGGAAACAAGGTCGTGACGAAACACATTCAAAAACTCGGCAATATCGACAACACAAAGATTGTCGGCGCGTGGGCGTTGGTCCCGTACGCCGACGACCCGGACCGTCAACCGTTCGTCGAGGTTATGACAATGCAAGAAATACAAACCGCGTGGAAACAGGGCGCAACGAGAGGCGGTTCCCCGGCACACCTCAATTTTACTCAAGAAATGTGTAAAAAAACCGTCCTCGGCCGCGCCTGTAAACTGTTCATAACCGCGTCGAACGACTCCGGGTTGTACGAGTATTATACCGACAACAACAATGACCTCACAAAGGACGCCCCGGACGAACAGGGACCCGACAAGGTTGTCGCCGTCGACCTCGACGCAATCCCCGTTGAAAAGGTCGAAAAGGCAATCGAGGCCGCCCCGGTTATCGAATCGGCCGACCCGGAAACGGGTGAGGGCAAGGATGACCTCCCGAAGGGCGACGCCAAACCCGCCCCGGCTCCGGCGGAACAGTCCGCGCCCGCCGAAAAGAAATCTGGCTTGTTTGATATGTAATCCGCCCGGGTATGAACTTACACGTAATCGCGACCGGGTCGTCCGGCAATTGTTATGTCCTCGAGGGGAACGACTCCGTCCTCATCATCGAGGCCGGGGTCGCCCCGGAAAAGGTTTTCCAACGTGTCCGGGTATCGACGCGCAAAATCGCCGGGGTATTGATTACCCACGAACACGGCGACCACGCGGGATTTATCCGTCGTTGGTTGGAACTCGGATTCCGGGCGTTTATGTCCCCGGGGACCCGGGCCGCCCTCCGGCTCGAGGATTCCGTCCTCGTCGAACCCCTCCGGACGTGGCAATTGTACGACGTCGGCCCGTTCAAGGTCCGGCCGTTCCCGGCCGTCCACGACGCCGCCGAACCATTTTCGTATATCATTGAACACCCGGAATCCGGGCGAATCCTGTTTGCAACCGACATCGGGAAAATGAATTTCTCGTTCGCATCGGCGACAATCCGACATTTGGTTATCGAGGCGAATTACGCCGACCCGATTGTCGACGAGAACGTTTACCGTGGACGTATGGTTCCCGCCCTTGCAAAACGTGTCCGGGAGAATCATTTATCCCTCGACCGTTGCCGGGCGATTGTCAAGGAACACAACACCCCGGACCTCGAAACGGTTGTATTGATTCATTTGTCGGGCGACAACGCGGACCCCGCAATATTTCGCGAGGAAATACGCAAAACGGCCCCGTACGCGAACGTTTACGTCGCGGACAAGGGTTTAATCGTCCGGCTCGATAAACTCGCAATATAGACGAATTATGGACGGTTGGGTCAAATTATATCGTCGGTTCCTCAATTGGCAATGGTTCTCGAGGCCGGAAATGGTGCAAATCTTTATTTACATCCTGTTATCGGCCTCGCATAAGGACCACGTTTGGCAATGCGTCAATATCCGCCGGGGTGAATTCCCGACAAGTGTTGACGCACTCGTCCGGGCGACCGGGTTAACAACCCAACAGGTGAGGACGTGTTTAACGCGGCTCGAGCGCACCGGAGAAATTGTCAGAAAATCAACAAACAAATATACAATCATAAGTGTTTGTAATTTCGACGATTACCAAATCGACGAGGACGCCGACCAACAATCAAATAACAATCAAATAACAAACAATCAACAATCAAATAACAATCAAATAACAACACTTGGAGAATGGAAAGAAAGAAAGAACGGTAATAATGGAGAGAATATATCCTCGAAAAAAGAACAACAACAAGATATTTCTCTAAAAAATAAATCGCGCGAGGCGGGTTTTTCGCTTGCGGACCTTTCGACCGAGGACCGCGTCGCCGAGGAAAGGGCGTTTTACAAGGTCTTTTTCTTTGCGAACGCCTTACATCCCGGGAAACAGGTTAAACAGTTTATCGCGGCGAATGAACGCAAACGTTGGACCGGAAAGGGTGGCGTTGTTTGGTGGACCCCGGCGCAACGCCTCGCGGCCGCCGACGGATATACACTCGACAACGAGTTTCAAACTTGCGGTAACAACGAATTATGGCTCGTCGAAAGGATTTACAAGGCCCTCACGGAATCCGGCAATCCCAACGCGGACAAATGGATTCTCCGGGATTCCGTCGGTTGTGTTTGCACAACGTCCGACGCAATGAATCAGCAAGGGCCGCGAATGTTCGTTCTATATGTCCCGACCCCTTGCGTCGATTATTTCCATTCCGTCGCCGGGGAAACTGTTATCCGGTCACTCGGACTCCCGGAGAATTACAAATTGTATTTTGATAACCACCAATTCCCCCGCAAGAAATGACACCCGCGCAAAAACAGGTTTACGACATCCTCCTCCGAATCCGGACGGAAAAACGCGAGAAACGCCGTTTCCCGGACTTTTGCCTCGGAGTCGAGTTATCCCGCCACCTCGGTACGATAACGCGCGAGGAGGCCCGGGAAACCGTCAAGGAATTGGAATCCGGCGGTTACATCCGGACGGGGCCGACAATAAACGACCGATACCTCGAAATTATCGACGTCCCGGCGGCCCCTCCGGAATCCCTGGAACCTCAACCCGAACAACAATCATTATTCACCAATTAAAACCTCACAACACAATGGAAACAAATTTTGACCTGTTCTCAATGCCGGAGGCGTCCGCCGACCGCGCAACCCGTATCGGCAAACTCGCCGACAATCAAATTCAAATCAAGGTTAACCTCAAATCCTCGGATTATTACGTCCGCGTCAACGGCGCAATCGCGGCCCTCATCGAGAAAAAGGCCCTCAAACATTGCACCCCGGTATTAAATAACCTCACGGGCGAGGTTTACCTCGTATTTGAGGAGTCCGGGAAATTCCCGATTTCCAACAACGGCGGGTCGTCAATGAATTACGTTTTCTCCCGCCAACTTTGCGAATTCCTCATCATACAGGCGGCCGCCCGCAAGGTTGAAACCCTCAACGAGGTTTGGACCGTTACGGGCGATATATCGGTCAACATTCACCGCGTCGTTGTCCGTATCGAGAAATGTTTTGCGTAACCCGCCGTATGGAACCAACCCGCCACAATTTCAAGTTCTCCGAACAGGGCCGCCGCGAGTCAACACTCGTTACGACAATGCAACGGGCGATTGATATTGCCCGCGACCGGGTCGTTATGCACAAATCCGAATTAAAGTTATCGGTCGAAACCAAACCCGGAAAGTTCCTCCTCCTCGGAACGTACGCGTATTTTCCCGAAAGGGACGGCGAACGTTTCGTTATCTCGATTCCCAAACTCCCGAAAGGTCAAATAATAGACATCGAGTTATTATGAAAGCAATATCCGTAATTCTTGTTATCCTGTTCCTCGTCGCCGTTGTTTTTCTCGGCGCGTTTGTATATGTCGCCGCCGTGTTATGGGCGGAAAAGTACGGCAACCCCGACGATACCGACGACGATTATTTCCTCGGCCGCCGCCGGGAGGACATCGAAAACGATTCCGACAAATGAAAGACAACAGGCGTTGCGACAATTGCCGGGCGGTCGTCCGGTATAACGACTCCGGGGACGTTCTCGGTTGCCTCCGACACGCCCGGATTACATCCCCGGAGGATTGTTGCGACGAACATAAATTCAAAACAGGTAAACGCAAATAGCAATGAACGAACAGTTACCCCCCCCCGTTTATGAACTCGAATTCACCGCCGGGGAAATTGAAACCCTTTGCGCCGGACTCGGCGCGTTGTCAAAGCGAATCCGCGACCGGATTAAATACAACACAAAGCACACCGAGAACCCGAATTCACCCCGACACCTCGAACACAACACGCGCCGCCTCGAAAAGGTCGTCGCCCTGTGTAACAAACTAAATGAAACGAAACAATGAAAGGCAAAGATTTATTAAAATTCTTACAGGGATTAACCCCGTCCGAATTGGACCTCCCGGTCCTCGTTGCAACACCGGAGTACAAACTCCACGTGTCGCGTTCGGTTGGTTGGCAAAACATCCGGTACGGCGAGGAGGAGTTGACCCCCGCCCTCCGGAAACACGCGTTCCCAACGGGCGACGAATCGTCCGACGAGTATTTCGTCCCGCTTATCCTCATTCGGTCGATATGATTTCCGAGGTCTACAACGTCGATTGCCTCGAGTATATGCGTACACTCCCGGACAATTATTTCGGCCTCGCCGTCGTTGACCCGCCGTATGGAATCGACGCCGGACGTATAGCAATGGGAATCAGCACGACGCGAAAATACACACGGGGCAAAGATTGGGACGCCGGAGTCCCCGGCCCGGAGTATTTCGCGGAACTGTTCCGCGTGTCCCGGGAACAAATCATTTGGGGCGGGAATTACTTTGATTTGCCCCGTTCCGAGGATTGGATTGTTTGGGACAAAATGAATTACGGACGGTCGTTTTCCGAGGCCGAATTCGCGTGGTGTTCCATTCATCGGAAAATCCGCGTTTTCCGGTTCCGGACGACAACTCCCGTCGAGGGCGGAAAGATTCACCCGACGCAAAAACCCGTTGAATTGTATTCGTGGATTTTTGCGAATTATACGACGGGGGGGGCACGGATATTCGACTCTCACCTCGGTTCCGGGGCCTCAAGGATTGCCGCGTATTTCGCGGGGTTGGATTTCGTCGGAACGGAAATCGACCCGGAGTATTTCGCCGCGTCGAACGAATGGTTCAACCGGACGTGTCGCGGAATTACTGTTGACGCCGCCGGGAATCAAACACAACAATTGAATTTGTTTGAATTATGACTATTAAGAAACTCGCCCAACTCGTCCACGCGATTAAGACGATAACCGGGGAAACGCCGGACCCCGTCGTTACGGCAAAGGCCCTCGCGGTATTGGAACCCAAACGCAAACGCAAGAAATGAAACACAACAGTTCACCCCGAATCGACACAATCACGGTCGAGGAATTAAACAAGATTCTCGCCGAAAAGGACGAGGAGGCCCGCCGTATCGTTGACCGCGTATTCGGCCCGAAACAATCCCCGGCCGACATCGTCGACGAATTCCTCAAGAACAAACGCACCCGCCGGACAAAGGCGGCCGCGTCCCTGTGGACCGAGGAGGAAAAAGACCGCAAGAAACCCGGACACGAGGAATCCCAATTACAACAACTTTGTGTCGCGTGGTTCCGGTCCTCGTTCCCGGCAATCGCCCCGTTGTTAATCGCGGTCCCGAACGCCGCCCGGAGAAACGCCCGGACGGGCGCAATCCTCAAGCGCGAGGGCCTCACCGCCGGAGTCGCCGATTTAATCCTCCTCGTCGGCCGGGGCGAATTCCATTCCCTTTGTATCGAAATGAAAACACACCGCAAGGGTTCCGGCCAATCCGACAAACAAATCCAATGGGAACAGGTCGCCGAGGACAACGGCAATAAATACGTTGTTTGCCGCGACCTCGAGGAATTCAAAATCACGGTATCGAATTATTTATTCCCGTAAATCACAATGAAAAAGAAAATCCCAAATCAGCAACCCGACAAAAGAATCGAGCCGCGTTCCCGGTTCATACAGGTAACGCCGCCGCCCGAAAGGACATCCGAAAACGACCCGTTTATCGCCCGCCTCCGCTTATTGTGGGACGCCGCCCGGGAACACGACATCCACGAAACCGCGCAATTGTGCCAAGATATGTTATTGTCTTACAAGGCGTTAACCAACCGACACAAACGCCGGGCGTTCCGCCTCGCCGCCGAGGAATCCCTCCGACGCCTCGAGGAACCATACATCCCGGACCCGGAGGATTTCAACAACGCGGACGATTTTTAATTTGTAATTTGGTGTGTATTAAGTACACACCTTTTTTGTACCTTTGCGGTTGAACACCAAACACGGTTGAACAATGGACCCCCAAAAAAACACATCGAAAGCGAAACGGAACAAGTCCGCCCTCTTCCTCCGGGAGGAGCGGCTCCCGGTCGTGTCGAAATACAAGTTGCGCCGCCTGTCTTTCCGGCAAATAATCCCCCTCGTCGAAAAGGAAACCGGGCAAAAGGTAACAGTCGCGACAATCAAAAGCGATTGGGACCTTTGCCGCAAACGTTGGGCCGACGAGTCGGCGCGTTCCACAAAGGAGGCAATCGACGAGGCCGTCGCGGAATGTGAACACGTCCTCGCGGAACTGTGGGCGTTATACGAGGAATCCAAGAAAAAGAAAGTCCGCAAGACAAAGAAAGTCCACAAGACCCACACCGAAATAAACGATTTCGGCGTCCCGAAACTCGGCAAACCGATTACCCCGGTCGAAACGACCTCGGAATCCGGGACGGTCGAGGACAACCAAATCGGCGACGTCCGCATCCTTGCGGAAATTCGGGCGTGGGAGGAACGCCGCGACAAACTCCTCGGATTGCAAACCGCAAAGGTCGACATTACCTCCGGAGGGAAAGTATTTACCGGGTTCTCGTCCGTCGTTCCGGACGTTCCCGGTATCGTTGAATATTGCGCCCGTATCGACGCGGAACGTGAACGGCGCGAACGAGAGGAAAACGGCGAATAACACAACAGGCCCGGCCAATGGAAACCGCAACCCCGAAATACAACGCAAAACAACTCCTCGCGTTCCATTACCTCAACGACCCCGCAATCCGGTTCGTTGCGTACGGCGGCGCGGCCGGAGGCGGTAAATCGTGGTTGGGGTGCGATTGGTTACTCCGGTGTTGTTGGGCGTTTCCCCGGACACGTTGGTTTGTCGGCCGAAACAATATCAAGGACTCCCGCGAGTCCGTCCTCGTCACGTTCAAAAAGGTTGCGGATTCATACGCGTTTACGGATTACCGCCTCAACGACGACGGAATCAAGTTCAAAAACGGTTCGGAAATAATCCTCATCGACCTCACGTTTTACCCGAAAAAGGACCCAATGTTTGAACGCCTCGGGTCAAAGGAATTCACGGGAGGTTGGATTGAGGAGGGCGGCGAGGTTCATTACCTTGCGTTCGAGGTGTTGAAATCCCGAATCGGGCGACACCTCAACACCGAATACGGCCTCGAGCCGAAAATGTTAATCACCTGTAACCCCAAAAAGAATTGGCTTTATACGCAATTTTACAAGCCGTTCAAAGCCGGGACCCTCGACAAGGATTGCGCGTTCGTACAGGCCCTCGTATATGACAACCCGTTTGTGTCGGCGGATTACATCCACACCCTCGAGTCAATCAAAAACCGTCAAACCCGGCTCCGCCTGTTGTCCGGTTGGTGGGAATACGAGGGGAACGTTAACTCCCTCGTCGATTACGACGCAATCCTCGATATGTTCACAAACCCGGTCAAACCGTCCGGGTTACGCCGCCTCTCGGCCGACCTTGCGACACGCGGCCGGGACCGCTTTATTGCGTGGAAATGGAACGGTCTTGTCGTCCGCGTGGGAATCAAACTCGACAAAGCGAATTCAAAGCAAATCGAGGAATCCCTCGGGACCCTTGCGAGGGAATACGGCGTCGGCCGTTCGCAAATCGTCGCGGACTCCGACGGCCTCGGGGATTACCTTTCGTCGTACCTAACAGGAATTACCGAGTTTCACGGCGGCGAACGGGCGTTCAATCCGAAAGTATATTACAACCTCAAATCGGAGTGCGCGTTCAAACTTGCGGAACTCATAAACAACCGACAAATACACATTGATTGCGACGACCCGGAGGAACGGGACCGAATCGCCGAGGAGGTCGAGGCGTGTTTAGTCGCCCACGACATCGACGCCGACACCTCGAAAAAACGCCTCATCGAAAAGGCGGAACAAAAACGCATCCTCGGCCGTTCTCCGGACTATTTCGACGGACTCAATATGGGAATGATATATTACGTTCGGCCGCAAGTCCGAGGGGCGCGGGTCCACGTTTCCAAACTCAATTAACGATATGATACGACGAAACCACATACCGACGACGGAACACATCCTCCGAATCGAAAAGGCGTTGACGCCGGATTCCCGGCAATGGTTGAACAGTCGCCCCCGGCCGGGCCGCCTGTTCGGTTGTCCGGTCCCGGAATCCCTCGACGGCCTCACGTTCGGGGAACTGTTGTCGTTACAGGAAATCGACGGAATGAACAACGGGGACTCAATCGTCACCCTCGCCCGGGTAATCCTCAAGTCCCGACGGAATAAACGCCGGATTCTCCGGGAACGGTGCGACCGGGTGTTCGGGTTCGTCGCGTTCGTTACGCGGGAACTCGAACGTATCGGGGACCTATTCAAACGGATTGAACACACCCCGGACGAGGACGAAGTCGCCGCCGGGGTAAACGACCTCGATTTCGGGCCGTTCGGCCTCGTCGATTGGTACGCCCGGCGAATGGGAATCACCAATCACGACGACGTGTTGTCGGTCCCGTGGTTGCGGGTTTATCAATGTATGAAAATGGACGCCGAACGCGACGCGTACGAACGCCGCCTCCGGGACGTAATAAACGCCAAATACAAACCGAAAAAATAAAAGACAATGGAACACTCCACAATTGAACAAAGAATCGCGCAAATCGCACGGGAGGCGGGTTTAACGTATATGTGTGAAACGTGGCCCCGGGCGAACCTCCGGTTTGACAAATTCCACCGCCAACAGGACGGGACCGTCAAGACCGACGACGGGGAAACCCTCCCGGCGTTGTTGTACGTTCAACCGATTTCCGGAGGACTGAATTTCACCCCGACGGGATACCTCAAGGATTCCCCGCAAACCCTCCTCGCGTTCGCCGACGAAATGCCCCTCGATTTTACCGGAGAACAGGCACAAACAATCGCGGAACGACTGAAAGGGATTGCGGCCGATTTCGTCGAAAGAATGAACCGTTCCGGGTATTTCGAGCAAATCGAGGGCCGCGTCCCTTATCAAATATCGTTCGACCGATTGGACGCGAACCTTTGTATTTTCACGATAACCCCCGAGGTCGTCGAAACCCCGGGAACCTGTATTGACTATTAACCCCGGCAACAATGGACGTCAACACAATACGCGCCGACGCCCCGGCAATCCTCGCCGACGAACTCGAACGCCTCAAGGAACGGATTATCGCAAACCACCTCGCCGCCGGACAACGCGCGACCGGGGCGACGGCGGAATCGTTGCGGGTCCTCGTCGAGGAAAACCCCGACGGGGCCTCCGGAGAACTCGACGGGAGGGCGTATTTCGCCGGACTCGAAACAGGTTCCCGGCCGTGGTCGGTTATTCATACCCGGTTACGCAAGGACGGGACCGAGTATCCGTCCGCGCCGAAATGGTTTATCGACATCGTCCGCGATTGGGCCTCGGTTAAGGGCGTCGCCCTCGACTCCCCGTGGGGGGTTGCAACAAAGATTATGACGTCCGGTTCCGCCCTGTTCCGGGGCGGCGGCCGCGACGACATATTCTCAAACGAAATCCCGACGGCCGTTGAGAACATTTCCCGCCGCCTCGCGGGACTGTTCGACGTCCAATTGACCGAATCAATACTCCGAACAATTAACAATTAAAACACAATAGATTATGCGACAAATTAACGCCCTTTCGGGTTGGAGGCGTTGCCGATTCCCGAACACCGTTCATTTTTCCAACGTTCCCGCAATCGTCCGCGTATGGTGGGAACAGGACGACGAAACGGAATACATCCCCGAAACAATCACAATCCAACTCGCGGACCCGGACGGCCGCGTTTATACCGAGTTTCGCGCCCTGTTCAACCTCGACGTTGTGTTCGATATTCGGCGATTCTTGCAAACCGCGTTTGAGGGCGTTGTTCTCGATACGGTCAATTACAACGGCGGAATGTGGACCGACAATCCGAATTTCCGCAAGATTTCCGGCACCGTATCGTACACGAACGACAACAACGAAACGGTTGTCGTCGCCGAGTTTGACATCGACGCCGTGTTCGGGAACATCGAACGCGGGGAATCGACCGGAGGGAACATCCGCCGCCGTTGGTTCGTCAATTATCCGTTTACCCTCGATTGGTATATGAAAGGCGGCGACACTCTCGACGTTATCGCCGACGGCGTCAATCGTCCCGGCGTATCGTTCCCCAACAATGAAACCGACACCCCGGACACCGCCTCCGGATTTTCCCGCGTCCTCCTCAATGTCGCCGACCTCGTCGACCCTTTTGGCGTCGAACGTCGCCTCCGACTCGTCCAACCGTTCGGGTATGTGTCGAAAAACGACGTTGAATCGGCCGGAATCGTTGCGTATGACCTCGACATTGACCGGACGCCGAAAGACGCCGAGAAACGCGTTTATTTGCGTTGGATTGACAATCAAGGGCGGTTTTGTTATTGGTTGTTTAAGGACCTCGGCACCTCCGACGCCGTGTCCGGCTCCTCGTTTATCGACGCCGACATCCGAAACCCCCTGTTGTATAACGACGGCGCGAACGACGGAACCGACGTCCGGCAATCGTTCTCCCGGGCGAAATCCCGGACCCTCGGCGCGAAATCAGTTGACCGTGAAACGTTTGATTTCCTATTAACCCTTGTTTCGTCCCCGTACGTGGATATGTTCGACGGATACAACGAGGACGACGTCCCGCAATGGCACAGGGTAAACGTAAACCCGGCGACTGTCGCCAAATCGACGAAATCGTTACAGGAATTCCGCGTCGCAATCGTTGAACCCTCACAATTGACACAATCGTTGTAATATGAAAACCGAGGAATTACTCATCGACGGGGTCCGGGTCGATATGTCGCCGGACACCCGAATAACGTTGAATTTCAAATCCAACCTCCTAAACGATATTTCCAAGATTACCGCGTCTAACTCGCAAACAATCAACCTCCCCAAGACGTTACGCAACCGTTCCGTTTTCGACCACGCGACGTCGCCCGCGAGGAATTCAACGTTCCCGTATCAGCGACACACGGCGGAATACTCCCGAAACGGCGTGAAAATCATTTCCGGGGCGTACGCGGTTATGTTATCCGCGTCGGAGTCCTTTGAAATCGCGTTGTATTGGGGCGAAATGACGCGTCTTCAAAAATGGACGGAATCCGGCGCGAAACTGAATGATTTGTCGTTCGATTCCCTCACTCAAGTTTGGAGTAACACAATGTCGAAAACGTATTGCGTCGACGCCGACGAGGGCGACCCGGACGTATATATCGACGACTCGTATTTCATTAACGCGGATTATGATTGCGGCCTCGGTTCGACCGATACAATCCCGGCGAATATCAAGTCCCAAATTTGGTTACATAAATTCGTGTCGGTGCGAATGATTCTCCAACAAATACAACAGGACTCCGGAATAACGTTCAATTTCCCCTCCGGGTATATGACTCGACCGGGTTACAGTAACCGAGGGTTGTTCCGTTCGGTTGCCGTCCCCCTTACGACCCGGAAAACATCCTCCTCGGAGGCGCGTAACGCGTCCGCGATTGAATCGCACACGTCGCAAGGTTGGTGTTATTACAATATCGGCGTAACGTTTACCCTCCCGACATCGACATATTATGAAACCGAGGATAAACGAATGAAATTCAATATTTGGGGCGAAACGGCGCAATGTACGGTTATTAAAAACAAGTATCCCGGCCGGGCGAGAATGTCGTTAATATTCATTGTTAATACGTCGTGTAAAAACTCCGGGTACGTCCCCAATACGAAAATGGTTATCCGTTCGACATCGTCCGGAGGGTTCGATTTGGTGTGGGATACACGCCCGACTAAATCCGAATCGTTGGGTAAATCCGGCGGTCGTTACTATTTCTCGCAACAATTCGCGTTTACCCCGGAATTCGACGTAATCGAGGACGACGAAATATTTGTCGGGTTCTATATGAGCGACGGATACCGATTCAACGGTATAACGGGCGCGTCGTTGTCGTTCTCGCCCCCGGCGGCTGAATCCAATATCGCCCTCGGCGAATATTTCAAGGCAAAGGGGAATTTCCCGGACATAACACAACTCGATTTTGTCAAGGCGATTTGCGGGTTGTTCGGCCTGTTCGTCGTCCCGTCCGGGTCCGAGGATACAATCAAATTCGCGTCAATCGACCTCCTCGTCGGCAACAAAGCGAACGCGGCGGATTGGTCCGGAAAACTCATCCGGGACCGCGCCGACGGCGACCCCCGCGAAATCAAATACTCATACGGCGAATTTGCCCGTCGGAATTGGTTTAAGTATAAAGACGATGACACGGTCGAAACGTCCGGAACGGCCGCCCTCGAGGTTAATAACGAGGCCCTCGAACCCGAAAAGGACGCGATTTCAATTCCGTTCGCCGCGACCGACGAAAAGGCAACGACGTTCGGCGGCGTCGCTACGACCCTCGCCCGAATCCCTCATTATGAATTGAACGACGACGGAAACCCGCAAGACGTCGCGTTGACCCCGCGCCTCGTATGTATGCGCGGCGGGGGTGCGAACGGAAACGAGGCGTACGCCCGTTTTATCCCGATTTCCTTTGCGAATATGATTGCGCGGTATTATCAGCAACTCGGCGCGATTCTCAATTCGGCGGTCGTTATTAAGGAAAAATTCCGGTTGACCGAATACGACATCCTCGGCCTCGACTATACGAAACCCGTATACCTCAAGCAATACGGCCGTTATTACGGGATTGTATCCGTCCAAACCGAATCGGATATTTGCACCGTCGAATTGTTACAGTTACCCGAAACGGCCCCGGAGGTTTTGGCGTTACTGTTCTCGCAAAACTCCGGCGAAACGTGGACGTCGGTTTGTCCGACGAGGTGGGAGGGACGCCTCGTCGTCAAGACGACGCCCGGGCGCAACCTCACCGCCGAGGATATATCAAATATTGCGGTTGCGGCGGCGTCCTCCGGGGTCGCCCGTCGATTGGATTTGTCCGCGTGTACGTTCATTTCGGACGAGGTCCCGGTTGTAAATACCGAGGTTTCGGAGGGCGTGTATTCCCTCGACAACATTTGGTATCTGCATTTCCCGGAAAACGTCCGGGTTATCAAACGCAAGGCGTTTTATTACGCGTCGAAAATATATCAATTCTTTTTCCCGGAGGGAATCCGCGAATTTGCGTGGCAATCTTTCGAGTATTGTTACAACATCCGGATTGTGAATTTCCCCGAGTCGGTCGAATTCATCGACGACGTCGCGTTCGGACATTGTTACAAGTTAACAACAATCCGGTTTTACGGTTCGACACCCCCGACGATTGTTTATTCCGCGTTCCATTCCGCCGGGTCGGATATGTCGACGACAAAACGCGTGTATGTTCCCGCCGGGTCCCGCGAGGCGTATTATGCACAACCGGGAATTGCGCGAATCGTTGACGATTTCGGTTTTACACTCATCGAATATTAAAAACATTCTACATTATGCCACAGGATACAATAACAAAGGTCGTCCACATCGAAACGAGTTACTCGGACGCCGTCCGGGGAATCGAGGAATACACCCGCGCCCTCGAGGACGTCAAAGAGGCGGAACGGGACGCGCAAGAACAGTACGAAAAGGGCGAAATCACCCTCGAACAACGCAACCGGACACTCATTGCGTTAAAGGAAACCGAAAAGGAATACAAGCGCGGAATCCGGGAGTTGTCGAAAGAAATACAAAATAACATCAAACAGGAAAACGAACAAGAGGGGTCCCTCCGGTCCCTCCGGGCGCAACTGTCAAACGCAACAAAGGAATACGACGCGTTATCCCGGGCGGAACGTAACGGGGAGGCCGGGGAGAAGAAACGCGCCGAGATTGTCGCAATCACAAACGAACTCAAGGCGGCCGAGGAGGAAACCGAAAGGTTTTACCGGAATGTGGGTAATTACCCCGGCGCGGTCGAACCGTTGAAACAACAGTTACGCGAACTCGTCGAGAAATTAACCGCAATGAAATTCGCCGGACAGGAAAACACCGCCGAATTTCAAGAGTTGTCCGCAAAGGCCGCCCAAATGAAAGACGCAATCGCCGACGTTAACGCCCAAATCGGCGCGGCGTCGTCCGATACCGCCGGATTGGACGGGTTGGTCCTCTCGACACAAAACCTCCTCGGTTTGTGGGCTCAATACTCGGTTATTGCCGGACAAATGGGAATCGAAAATAAGGACCTAAACGACACATTCAAGGTTATAACGTTGACCCTCGGAACCCTCACGGCCTTGCAAAAGGTCCAAAATATGTTGCAATCGCAATCAATCGTTATGCAAGCCGTCAACACGGCCCGGACGAAATTACAGGCAAAGGCAAACGCAATGAACGCCGCCGCCCTCACGGGCGAGGCCGGGGCGACCAGTGCCGCGACGATTGCAACCCGGTTGTTCAACGCCGCGTTAAAGGCGAACCCGATTGTTTTAATTGTGTCCCTCATTATCGCGGCCGTGTCCGCCGTTTACGGCCTCGTCAAGGCGTTTAACCTGTTCGGCAAGTCACAGGAAAAGGCCCGGGAGAATTTCAAAAAGGAGGGCGAGGAACTCGACAAACTCGCGAAAAAGTACGACGAACACCTCACCAAATTAAAGGCAATCGGCAAGTCCGACGAGGAAATCACGAATCAACGGTTAATCCTCCTCCGGGATTTGTCGTCCCGGCAAAACGCACATTTCGAGGAGGCCGCGAAACTGTACAAAAAGGACAAGGACGAATACAAGGACGCCCTCGAGGGGAAAAAGACCGCCGAGGAGAATTACCAATCCGCGTTGAACGACACCGCAAACCACCTCCGGGAGGTCGTGTCGTCGTACCGGGACGACATCCTCAAAAAGGCAATCGGCGAGGTTGAATACGCAACAATCAAGGCAAACGCGAATTTCGCCGAACAGGTCAAACAATTAAAACTCCTCCGGGCCGAGGGGGTTATCACCGCGAACGAAATGTTCGTTCTCCAAACGAATTTAGAGGCCGCCCGGGACAAGCAAATCGCCGACGCCCGCAAAACGGCGGGGACATCCGCAAGAAAGTTCCGGGAGGAACGCCTCAAAACGGAACTCGACGCCGTCCGCGCCGCGACCGACGCCGAAATTGCCCTCATCCGGGACGCCGGGGAACGGGAACTCGCCGAGGAAAACGAACGGTATTCCCGGCAAATCGCCGACCTCAAGAAACGCCTCGAAACCGAAAAGAAATTGACCCCGGCCGCCCGCGCCGCGATTACGCGTCAAATCGAACTCGCCGAGGAACAACACGCCCGGAACCTCGAGAATCTCGACCGGGAGGCCGCCGACCGACGTTATAAGACCGTACAACAGGAAATCGCCCTCCGTCTTGCGGCCGTCAAGGAGGGGACCGAGGAGGAATACCAAATCCGGTTGGAGCAACTCCAAACACAGGAATACGCCGAATTAACCGCCGTCGGCGTGACCGAGGAACAAAAGAAACTAATCCGGGCAAAGTACGCAAAGGAAACCGCCGACCTCAACGCCGAATATACGAACCTCGCGATTCAAAAGACCACCGACGCCCTCAAACTCGAGTACGAGAACCGAATTGCGGAACTTGCAATTCAAGGCGAAAACACCCTCGCCCTCGAGGTGGAAATGAAACAACGGGAAATGGAAACACTCCAACAACTCGAGGGGGAATCCGACGCCGCGTTCAAGGCCCGAATGTTAGCCGCGCAACAGGAATACGTCAACGCGAAAAAGGCCCTCGCGGATTACGAGGTTGAAATCGAAACCGCGAAAATGGAATCAATCGCGACCGTTACCGGGGCGTTGTCCGACCTTATGTCGGAAATCGGCGAGGAGGACGAGGGTTTCGCGCAATTCGGCAAAATGTTAGCACTCGCCGAAATCGCAATCAATACCGGAAAGGCAATCGCCGCAGGAACCGCGCAAGCAATGTCCGTCCCGTATCCGGCGAACCTCGCCGCGATTGCGACGACCGTTGCAACCGTCCTCGCGAATATTACCTCCGCAATTAAGACCGTCAAGGGCGCGAAAATCCCCTCGGCGGGTTCGTACTCGACGGGCGGTTACGTATCCGGCCCCGGCTCCGGGACATCCGATTCCGTCCCGGCCCGGTTGTCGAACGGCGAATCCGTCAACAATGCGTTGTCGACATCCTTATTTGCGCCGTTATACTCGGCCCTCAATCAGTTGGGAGGCGGGGTTCCGATTGCGGCCGCAAACACAGGAAACCAAATCGCCGGGGAGGAAATGCTCGCCCGGGCCGTCGCCCGGGGCGTGTCCGGAATCCGTCCGGTTGTCGCCGTCGAGGAAATCCGGCGCGTGTCGTCCCGCGTGGACGTCGTCGAGTCCCTCGGGGACGTATAACCCGGACCGCGTATGAAAACGACCGTTTACGACCTCGTCAAGGCAAACGCCGACGTCCTCCACAAATTGACGTCGGCGGGGGCCTCGGCCGAGGATTATAAGAACATCGAGTTATACGAGGAATTCGTCCGATTGACCCGGGAGGGCCTCAAAACGACATACGTTGTCGTTCACCTTTGCCAAGAATACGAACTCTCGGAACGTTCCGTTTGGCGTATAGTCGAACGTTTCCGGAGGGGGATTCCCGGGTAATACTGACAAATTGTTGTCACTCGATTTTTGCATTTGCGCGTGTGTACCGAGTACACATTTGGTTATTTTTGCACCGTTAACAGTTAACAACACTTTTCAACAATGGCAATTCTCAAGATTTACAACCCAATTATTTCGGACGAGGAACGCCTCGACCTGTTGTGGTTTTGCGGAATTGACGGCGTGTCCTTTTCGTCGGTTGACGAGTTTATCCAATCGGTCGCGGCCGAGGACGATACAATCGACCTCCGGATTCATTGTCCGGGCGGCGACGTTACCGAGGGTTGGGCGATTGTCGATAAACTCCGGGCAACCGGAAAAACAATCGTCGCAACGGTCGAGGGACAATGCGCGTCAATGGCAACAATCATTCTTTGCGCCGCATCGGTACGCCGGGCCGCCCCTCACGCGTCGCTACTCATTCACGACCCTTATATCCCGGAATACACCCTCGCGGGCGCATACCACGCCGAGGACCTCGAACGAATCGCAAACGACCTCAAGGTCGAACGCGAAAAAATGCTCGCCTTTTATGTGGAACGCACCGGGACCGACCGCGACGTCCTCGACGCGCAAATGAACGCGGGAACCTATTTCGGGCCGGAAAAGGCAAAGGAACTCGGATTCATCCACGAAATAACCCCTCCGAAATCGGCGGCCGCCGAGAAAATCGACCGGGCGTTGTCCCCGGAGGAATGGAACGCACATAATCCCAAAAACCAAATTACAATGTCAAAAGAAACGAAAAAGTCCGCAATCGCACAGGCGTTCGCGGCCCTCGGTAAGGCCCTCGGCCTCGGGGAAACAAAGGTCGTCGCATACGACCTCAACACCGCCGACGGCGGAACAATCACCATTGAAAAGGAGGAGGGCGAGGACCCGGCCGTCGGCGACAAGGCATCCCCCGACGGTGAACACAAAATGCCCGACGGAAAGACAATCGTTATCGAGGAGGGGGTAATTACCGAAATCCGCGACGCTGACGACAACTCCGGCGACGATAACGACGACAACGACGGGGACGACGACGAAACCGCAAAGGCCCTCGAACAGGCGAACGCCCGTATCGCCGAACTCGAGGCCGAACTTGCGACCGCAAAAGCCGCCGCAAAGACCCCGGAGGACCTCGAAATCCTCAACCTCGTAACCGTTGCGGGTGGTATTAAGTGGTTGAAATCCGCAAAATCCAACTACAAACCCGCCGCCGGAAACAAGGAACCCGGAAAAAAGGGTAGCGACACAACCCCCGTCAAGAAATCCCTCGTCGCACAACGCCTCGAGGCCCTCGAGAAAAAGAACAAGGGCGAGGAGGAGTAATCCAAGACGCAACAACGCAAATCATTAACAATTAAACAATTACAATTATGGCCTCAATTGGACTGAATTTTGAAAACCTCACCCCGGACAACGGGGCGGTTAGGGACCTCCGGAAACTTATTTTCCTCGCCGTCCTCGGAGCCGACCAAATCGGCGCACTCGTAAACGTTCTCCCCAAGCAGAAAAACGGCGAAAAGGTCGGTTTCGTGGGAGAATTCGGACTCATCGGTAAGGCGTCAACCAAATGTAACCCCGTTTTCGACAACGACATTATGTCGACATCCGAAAAGACGTGGGACATCCCCGAATGGGAGGTCGCCGAAAAAATTTGTTACGCCGACCTCGAGGGAACCCTCGCACAGGTCGCAATGCGTACCGGAACCGACATCGCGGACCTCACCGGAACCGAGTATATCGACCATATCATTATGCCTCGACTCGAACTCGCAATCCGTAAAATGTTGCTCCGCTTTGTGTGGTTCGGCGACAAGGCCGCCGACGTCGTCGCCAACGGCGGCGTTCTCAAACCCGGAACCGACAAAACCAAATTCACCGTTACCGACGGTCTTTGGAAACGCCTGTTCGCAATCGTAGCCGCCGACGCCGCCCGTCACACTACGATTGCCGCAAACGCACAAACCACGTGGGCAAATCAAAAGGCCGCAATGAAAGTTGCCGGAGTTGCAACGGGTGTTATGGATTCCCTCATCGAGGACGCGCCCCTCGTACTCCGTCAGCAACCGAACGGCGTTATCTACATTTCACAGGCATTTAAGGACGCCCTCGACCACGACATCAAGTCTAACAACAAGGGTTCCGAAATGCAGTGGGAGGCCCTGTTCGACGGAATCGAGAAAGGAACCTACAACGGAAAAACCGTTATCGCCGTTCCTTTTTGGGACGAAATCATACAGGGTTACGAGGCAACCTCGAACTCCGGACAGTACAACAAGCCGTACCGCGCCGTTTACACGGTCAAGGACAACCTCCTCGCGGGCGTTGAGTCCGAGTCCGAACTCGCCGACATCGCAATTTGGTTCAACCGCGACGAACAGTTGAACAAGATTCACGCAAAGGACAAAATCGGAACCCTCGTCGCACAGGACGACCTCGTACAGGTTGCATACTAAACCGACGACCGAATCCAATTCACGGGCGGCGCACCCCGCCGCCCTTTTCGTAACAATTTAACATCGTAACAATATGAATTGCGACAATCTCATTAAAAAGGCAATCGAGCGCAATTGCGACGAACCGTTCGTCGGCGGACTCGAACTCGTCGGTTGGATTATCAACCGTTCACACGTGGATTTCGCGAACGTCGAGTTTGCCACCGGACGCCCGAACGTTATTTCCGCGTTCCCCCTCACCTCCGGCGCACACGCGTTCCCCGTATATCAGACAGGCAAAAAGCCGTTCGCGGGTTCCACAAAGACCCTCAACACCTCCGACCTCGGCGGTTACGTGACTAACCGTGTACAGTTTATTATTCTCGACAATTCCCCCGAGGTATCCGCCGACATCGTCGACCCGATTCTCGACGGCGAATTCGTGTTCATACAGGAGAACAAGGCAAAACACCTCACGGACGAAACGCACCCCGGCGAGTCCGCGTTCGAGGTTAAGGGATTTTATCAGGGTTTGACCCTCGCCGAGGGTTCCCTCGACCCCTATTCCGACGACGCCAACGGCGGTTGGTCAATCGCCCTCGAGGAGGAGAAATCCCCGGTTTCCGGCCTGTTCCTCGACGCGGGTTCATACTCCGCAACAAAGACCCTCATTAACACCCTCGTAAACGGGGCCGAATAACCCCGCCCGGGTCGTATGAATTACGAGGAAATCAAACGTCGCGTATCGGCGTGGGGAACTCAATTCGAGTTTTCCACGGCCGACCGCGCGGCGATTGAACAAATGTATTTCGACGTCCTCGGAAAACACATCCGCAATTGCAATTGCCCGGACCGTTACCGGGACGCCGTTATCGAATTACGCATATTCACAAAAAATCATTTGACAATGGAAAAAGCAAAATACGTCCTCAAGGCCGGAGTCGTTATTCAGCCGTCCGGGACATCCGAGGTATATACCAACGACAACCTCACCGACGCCGTCGCGGAACAGTTCCTAAAAGAACGCCCCGGGGCGCGTGGACTGTTTGAGGTAATACCCAACACCGCCGCCGAGGAGAAAGGCCCGGAAAACGAAAAAGAGGCCGCAAATTCGGCCGATATTGACGCCCTCCGCGCGGAAAACGAATCCCTCAAGGCGGAACTCGCCAAAATGACGGAATATCGCAACCGCGCCGTCGCCGACCTTGACGCCCTCGTTAAGAAAATCGAGGAGTCAAACATCGTCCTCGAACCGCGCGAACCCGAAAAGACCGCCGAGGAGGAGTCCGACGACGCCAATAAGGGCGAACAGGAACCCGCCGGGGACAAAAAGACCGCCGCAAACGGCCTCAACCCGGAAATTTACGCCGCAATTAAGGCCCGCCTCGAGGCCGGGGACACAAAATCCGCAATCGTCGCCGATTACGTCGGAATGGAGGTTGACGGAAAGGCCCTCACAAAGTACGGCGTCGAAAAGTATTTCACCGCAATAAAGGCCGAGAACCCGGCCGAGTAAAAACGCCCGGACAATGAACATCAAAAACACCAAAAAACCCGAAACGCGAATCGACGTCAAGTATCTTTCAGCCCTCGGAATCAAGACGTACGGCGCAAACAACCTGTATCCGCAAGAATTACACGACATCGTGTCGGCGTCGTCTTGCGGCCGTACCTGTTTGGAACGCCGTATTACCTACATTGAGGGGAACGGCCTTGCGTCGCAATCGTTGTCCGATTTCGTATGTAATCCGGCCGGGGAAACGGTGGACGACGTTCATTCCCTTTTGTCGGCGGATTGCGGCGAATACGAGGGTATCGCAATACACGTCAATTATAATGTCGCCGGGAACATCGTTTCCCTCGCGCAAATGCCGTTTGAATGTGTCCGACTCGAGGAGGAGGACGACGACGGCATTATATCACACGTTATTTATCACCCGGATTGGCGCGGTAAAAAGACGCGGAACGGAAAGTCCGTCAAGGTCGACAAACAGTCAATCGAAATTTTCCCCGTGTTCAATCCGGACCCGGAAATCGTACAGGCGCAAATTATCGCGGCCGGAGGAATCGAGTTTTATAAGGGTCAAGTCCTTTATATTTCCCGGGCCGGGCGACTCCGGTATCCAATACCGACGTACGACACCGTTTTAACGGATATGTCAACCGACGAGGGATTGTCGAACGTGTCAAACCGCAACGTCCGAAACAATTTCCTCGCCGGGGGTATCCTTTGGGTTAAGAGGGGCCAAATGCGGCCCCTCCCCCCTGAGGGTTCCGACGTTTTCGACGGAAAGGACCGCCCCGAAACATCCGGGGACGGGGATTTCGACGAATTTATCGAAAGTATCGAGTCCTTACAGGGCGACACGAATTCGTGTAAAATCGCCGTTTGTGAGGGCGAGGTCGACGAGGAGAAACCGGAATTCGTATCCTTTGCGCCGAAAAACTTTGACAAGGAATTCGACTCGACCAACAAACAGGTTGTCGAGAAAATATACGCCGCGTTCAATCAAGAAATGTTTGCACGACTCCGGACGGGTTCAATCGGATTCTCCGGGGACCTTGCAAACGACGTGAAAAAGGAATATTGCGAACAGGTTACAAAGTTCCAACGAATGTTGACCCGCGCATATAACCTCATTTTCACGCATTGGGAACCCGACGACCTCCTCCCGTTCAACGGCCCGGACGACATCAAGGTTGAACCCCTCGTTAAATCAGTAACCCAAAACCCCGACGCGGAATGATAACGGAACACTACAAACCAATTATCACCCCGGACGACATCCGGAAACTCGCCCGGCCCTGTGACGTTGACCGCGACGTTGCGGAACGCGCAATCGAGGAGGCGTCCCTCCTCGACATCAAACCCAAACTCGGCGAGGCCCTGTTTGTCCGTTTGGTCGACAACGTCAAGTATTCCCGGCTCCTCGAGGGCGGGGATTACGAGGACGCCGACGGAAACGTCCACGTGTTCGCCGGATTGCGCCGCGCCCTCGCTTATTACAGTTGGGGCCGCCTCGTCAAGACCGCGACCAACCATTTAACCCGGTTCGGGTACGTCAAGAAAAACGACGATTATTCCCACGCGACCGAAATCAAGGAACGCCAAATCGCCGCAAACGACGCGTTCTCGGTCGCCGACGGATATATTCAAGAATGTTTTGTCTATATGGCGAACAACCCGGAGATTTTCCCGGATTACAAGGGTAACGGCCGCCTCCGGTCGTACCGGACCCGGACAAAGATTATCGGTAAATAAACACACGCAAAAATGAAAGTCAGCACTAAAATTGGCGGACTGTTAACCGCCGTTTTCTCATCCTCCGGGTCCCCGATTGCGTTGTCCGCAATCGCAAAGGCAACCCTCTATTTCGTAACGCCGGATTACCAACTTATCGCGGCCGAAATGACAAAGGACACGACCCTCGGAAAGTTCGTCGCCCGCCTGTCACAAATCGTCCTCCCGATAGGTAGTTATCGCGCGTTCGCCGTCGTCGACAAGACCGACAATGGCGGGTCCCTCATAACCCCGGCGGCCGTCGACGCGTTCGACGCCTCAATCCGGATTGGTTTTACAATTGTCGATTTCACGTTCCCGACCTCGTCGATTACCTCGACCGTCCGCGCGTATTTCAACGCCGACCGCCTCCCGAAAACCGACGTCAACGGGGCGTTGTTCGCGTGGGATTCCGCCTCCGGACACTACATCCAAACGGCAACGAAACTCGA
Source organism: Oscillibacter sp. (assembly GCA_017447005.1). Classification (GTDB taxonomy): domain Bacteria; phylum Bacillota; class Clostridia; order Oscillospirales; family Oscillospiraceae; genus Oscillibacter. The sequence continues at coordinate 2,897 of JAFSOM010000227.1, read as the reverse complement.
ATTCGTGTTGCCGGAGAACATCGTTTCCCCGAACGACATTGAATCCGTTTTTCTCGGCCTGTTACATACCGACGCCGCCGTAACCGAGGCAACCGAGGCCGCAAATGCCGCCGCCGAAAGCGCAAACGAGGCGGCCGAGGCCGCGAGTGGTATTGTTGACGACATCGACGGACACATCGACGAACGCGTGTCTGTCCTTGCACACGCCGACGACACCCTCAAGGCCGGACAACAGGCCCTCGCGGAACGCCTCGACGGTATCGTTTCCGGTAAGGCCCTCGTCGAATCCCTCAACGTCCGCGACCTCGGCGTTTGGGGCAATAATAACCTCGTCCTCACGGGTTCCGGCGCGCCGACCGCAAAACCGGACCGCGCGGGTCAATTCTACATCGACACGGCAAACGACGCCCTTTATAAGTCGGTCGGGAACGCCGCCGTTTCCGATTGGAGGACCGTATAAGTTAAACCCAAAAATCGCATAAAACAATGTATTACGTAAAACGTGGTTACGGGTGTGGATTAAAAATTTCCCTTATCCAACCCTCCGGAGTTGCGGTCGATTTGCGAAAGGTTCGTTATATCGGCGGCGTTCTCCGACTCCCCGGGGGTCAAACAATGACCCTCGCGGACATCAATTTCGACGAATTGACGAACAACGTATTTATCCGGCTCCTCGCAACACGCGAACTCACGGCCGAGGGTAATTACGCAATCGTCGTCAACGTCAAGTTGTCCGACAACACAATGTACTCAACCGCCCTCGCCGAGATTATCAACGTCGACGACGACAACCCGGCCGGGTATGTTGAACAAACCGTCGCCCTCGCCCTTACTGTTGTGAATTTCCCGTCCAACGTGGACGTAACCGGGTGTTCCCCGAGGATTTCCAACAACAACACGTGGCTCGTTTACGACGACTCCCTCAACGCGTACGTCGACACGGGCGTTTCCGTTGGTTACGCGGACCTCACATCCCGTTATGATAACGCCCTCGCGGAAATCGTCGCCCCGGCAACACAGGCGACCGACGCCGCAAACGCCGCCGCCGCACTCGCTAATACAAAGGCCGGACTCGCGGACGACGCCGCGACCCTTGCAACCACAAAGGCGGGACTCGCAAATGACGCGGCCGTCCTTGCAAATGCAAAGGCCGCCCTCGCCGACGAAAAGGCAACCGCCGCCAATACCGCCGCCGGGAGCGCGAATTCCGCCGCAAGCGCGGCAAACGACGCCGCCTCCGCCGCATCGTCGGCCGCATCCGCCGCGACAACGGCCGTTGTGAATATGGAAACCGTTTTCGGGGTCCTCGCACACGCCGACGCAACCGTCGAAACCAAACTCGAAACCCTCGCGGCCCTTGTTATCGGGATTATATCCGGAACCGTTCTCGTCGAGAAACTTTCCGTCCGTAAACTCGAGGTTTGGGGCGACAACAATTTGATTTTCGTTGCGTCCAACGCCCCGGACGTCAAACCCGACCGCGCCGGGCAAATTTGGATTGATAAGGCGAACAACGCCGTTTACAAATCGACCGGAAATTCGGCCGTATCCGATTGGAAAACCATTTAATTATTTCTCATTATGCAAGTCAACAATTACGCAACAAAAGCCGCTTACGACGCCGACAACACCCGTTCGGCGACCGCGTCGGCCGTGTCCCGTATCGTCGAGGGTTCCCGCGCCGTGTTCGACGGCGTGAACGTCGTTTTCGAGGACAAGAACCTCGCCGGAGTCGGCGACCTCGTATGTAAGGACGTCAACGCAAACAAGCGCGTTTTCGTCAAGGCCGGAACGATTATCCGTTCCGTATTCCCGGAGAACCTCCACCCGTACGCCGAGGTTTACGGCCGCCGGGGGGATAAGGTGTTAATTACCGCAATCGAGAACCTCGGTTCGTATCGTTGGGGACATCCTTTCGAGGTCGCCCTTAACAACATTAACCCCGAAATCGCCGGAACCCTTGCAATCGTTGTTCACAACAACGGGGCCGTTACCGAGGAGGTCGACGTTGAATGGGAGGCCGGAACCACCCTCGCCGCAATCGCCGCGAGTATCTCAACACAGTTTACGACCCTCACCGACGCCGACGACAAGGCGTGGGTTGCGGCCGCCGTGGGAACACAAATCATCCTCGCGCACAATTACCACCTCCGCGACACCGTGGATTCCGTAACCGGAACGGGCGGCGGTTCGGGCGTTGCCTTTGTCGAGGATACCCACAATTGGCAAGTCGAATACGCGTACCTCTCCGCCGCCGAACAGGTCCGCCGCAACAACGGCGTCGATTCCTATTTCGCCGGAGGCAACAAAAAGAGATTCGTCGACTATTACAAGACGAACGGTTCGACTCCGGACGCCAACGTCCCCCTCGGTTCGTCAACAATTGTCAACCAAACATCGTTCGAGAACTCCGAATATTGCGCCGCCCTCCGCGCCAAATACGCGGATTATGCGTCGTATCTTATCGGCGAACATTTCATCAAATACCCGTCCGCGTTCGGCGCAATGCTCCGCGACGGCAAGGAAACAACCGCCCTCCTCGCGGCTCTCAAGGGAACCGACGTTCGCGGCGCAAATGAACCCCGTTTCCCGGCCGCCGACGCCGCGTTCAATTACTCCCGTTCCGAGGACCCCGACCTCGAATGGTGGTTGCCGTCCGTCGAGGAAATTACAATCCTTATGGCGGACCGCCGTTTGAACTCCTCCGACACAATGGAGGACCCGTTCAACGACACCGCCGTTGCAATGGGGTTCGCGACCGCATACGGTAACGGTTATTATCCGTGGACCTGTTGCGAGTATAACAGTAATACCGCGTTCGTCTTTTACGGCAGCTACGGCGACGTGGGCAGCGACGGCAAGGCCAACACGGGCACAGTTCGCCCCGTGTCCGCTTT
>JAFSOM010000226.1 GCA_017447005.1 Oscillibacter sp. | reverse complement strand
GACTGTTGCGAATCCGTGTCGAATCCTGCGGATTTCATCACGGATGAAAAGAAACTCCCCGGCGCAAAGAGCCGGAGAGTTTCTCCCTATAAAATGACCAGTATAATCATAGCACACAAAAACTGGAAAATCAAGGGAAAAAATAAGGAAATTTTCGCGTAAAAAATGCGTAAAAACCGCGTAAAAAGTGCGCAAAAAACAGGTAAAAAGTGCGCAAAAATCGCGTAAAAAACAGGTAAAAATCGCGTAAAAAATGGGAACCCGCGTTTTTAGAACACGCAAAAACTCATACAAAAACGAACCGTAAAGCCGGAAAACAGCGTAAAACAGGCGAAAAATCATCAATTTCAGAAGAGTTGCATTTTGACCCTAAACGGAGGCTTTCAAAAGGGCGTCCCGGCGAACCTCCCAGCGCCCGGAATCGCCCAAAACGCTCTGAAAAATTGCGGGAAGATTATGGGGAGCGGAACATCGACGGGCGGCGCGAATTATGTCGCAACAGGAACATACGGCCTGTTTTCGCTTCGTTCGCCCTTTGAAAGCGGCGTCGGCTCAACGGCGCGTTGAGAGTTCCGCCGCGATTTTCTCATAGGTGAGGAGCGGCACGCCGAGACGCTCTCCCATTCGCACGACCTGAAACACCAGCCCGTCAAGTTCAGACCGTTTCCCCGCCGCCACATCCTTTTGCAGAGAGGTCGTCATGTCCGGCGGGAGGGAATCGAGAATCGCAAGATTCCGTTCGCGGTAGTCCTCCTCCAACGGGACGCCCATCGCCTTTCCCAGCGCGGCGATTTCGTCCATCAGGGCAATATAGCAGTCTCTGGCCTCTCCCGGCGACTGCATTCCTCCCGCCGGGATACGGTAATAAAGGCCGCAGGCGCCTTGCGGGGAAACATAGGCAAATTTCATCAGGGCGTCCCGCCGGATATTGCCGGAAAGAACGCATTCCGCGCCGCTTTCTGTCAAATCCGACGCGATTTGTTCCAGTTCCGGCCTGTACTCCTCCGGCTCCCGGACGCCGAACACGACGCGGAGCAGAGCGCTTGTCATGCGCACACAGCCCGGATATTCAATCGCCGCCGCCACATAAATACAGCCGTCCGTCACCAGCGGTTCCGGGAGTTCTTTTTGCATTCGTCCCCCGGTTCCGTAGAGATTCAACAGAGGAATCACAATCGTGTCGCGGCGGGCGACACGCCGGACAAACGGCGTGATTTCCGGCAGGGAATACCCCTTTACACAGACGAATATCACATCCGGCGCGTCGCGGTACGTCTCCGCGCTTTCGACGCTGACCGGGAACAGGCGGATGTCTCCTGCCGGACGAATGACGCGGAATCCCTGTTCGCGCATGGCGTCCAAATGCGCGCCCCTTGCGAGAAAGGTCACGTCCTTTCCCGCGTTCGCCAGATACGCCCCCAGCGGGCCGCCCGTACCGCCCGCGCCGATGATAAGATATTTCATGCCGATTCGCTCCTTTCCGATTCCGCAAAACGCGCAAAGACAAACGCGCCGGATTCGCTCAGGTCGTTCTCTGTCCAGACCGCGTCCGGCGCGGTTCCCGGACGCAGGGCGGCGGACGTTTCGTTTTTGTCGCACAGCGACCAGTTCGCCCAACTGACGCCCAATTCGTCCAGCAGTTCCAGCCACGCGGCGGATTCCTCCAAATAGACCCCGCCGCTTCCGTCCGCCTGACTGGTTCCCCATTCCGACACGAACACCGGCAATCCATTCGATACGGCGTCCCGCAGACGCTGACGGAGACTTTCGCCGTGCGTTCCGGCGTAAAAATGGAACGTATACATGAAATTGTCGCCTTCCAGCGGAGACTTCGCCGCTATGTGTATATCTTGGCTCCACGTACTGTTTCCAATCAGAATGACGGCGCGGGGCGAACGCTCCCGGATAACGCCCGCGATTTTTTCGGCATAGGGCTTTATATCCCGCTCCCATGTTATATTTCCGTTCGGCTCGTTGCAAATCTCGTACAACACCGCCGGACAGTCCCGGTAACGCTCCGACATATCGGCGAAAAACGCCGCCGCTTCGTCCTGATGGCTCATGGGATTTCCGTCGGAGAGGATATGCCAGTCAAAGATAACGTATAGATTGTTGGCAATCGCGGCGTCCGCGGCGGCAATAACTTTTTCACGCGTTTCTTTCGGATTGTTAAGGTATCCGCCCTCCGCCGTGTACATGGCGACGCGGAACAGGTTCGCGCCCCACGCGGCGGTATTACAAATCGCCTCCGCCGACGTGAACTGCCCGTACCATTGCAGGCCGTGACTGCTCATGCCATGTAAAACGACCGCTTTCCCGGCTTCGTTACATAACTGCGCGCCTTTGACTTGCAACCAGCCGTTTTCGGCGACGCCGCCCCGCGCCGGACTGACGACGCTTTCCGGTTGCGGCGCGGTTTCGTCGTCGGGCGTCGGGACGACGGACGCCTTTTGCAAGGCGCGGTAGATGACTGCGCACGCGGCGGCACGGGACAGGCCGTCGTTTGGGCGGAAACAGCCGGAAGCGTCGCCCAGCAGAACGCCGCCGGAATACGCGGCCAGAACGCTTTCATAATAGCGTCCGTCCAGCAGTTGGAAGTCCTTGATTTTTTGCGATTCCGTCAGATAGTCCCCGCGCATATCGGGAAGCAGGGCTTTCATCAGAATTTTGACCGCCAGAAAGCGGGGTATCGGCAAATCGAACCGTTCCCCGGAAGGCGGCAGTTCGTCCCAATCGTACCACCCGGCCCGGAGCGCCGCCCGCATGGTATCCGCCGCCCAATGGGTTTCCTCTCCGGGTACGGGTTCCAGTTCCGCGCAACGGGACAGAATCGTCACAAACTGCGCCGCCGTCACCGGATTGGCGGGGCGAAACGCGCCGTCCGCGTATCCGGCAAGGAACCCCCGCGCCGCCATATCGTCAATGGCTTGCGCGCACCAGTGATTTTCCGGCACATCCCGGAACGTCGCCGACACGGAAACGGTCAGCAAAAGACCGAACAGGACGGTTATAGCGAAAAGTCGTATTTTCAACGCTTTCACCCCTTTTTCCCCTCAATAGGAATGATTCCGATTTTATCACTTGCGTTTACTCCTGTAAAGGACGCAAAAATGTGAAACGTCACAAAATTCGCCATATTATTTGTGCAAACATCCAAATATTGAATTTATAATTAAAGACCATTAACAATTAACGAAAATTAACCGATAAACATAGTGAAATCAACAACGGACAGGAGGCGGCGTTATGCGAAAGAACGAAAAAACGCCCACCGAACGGGAGTGGCTCATTATGGAGGCCGTGTGGGACAGTCAGGACAAGCCCACATCCGCGGAGATTCTCAGCCGGATTGACAAAAACGCCGGAATGGATGCGCGGACGGAGCGCGTTTTGCTCCATCACCTCTGTAAAAAGGGATTGCTTGGTTACGATGTGGACGGGCGCGACAGCCGGGTCTATCACTATTTCGCCAGACGGACGCGGGAGGAATGCCTGCGAGAGAAAAGCCGCGATTTTGTCAACGCCTACTTTCGCGGAAGCGGCGCTAACGCTGTGGCGGCGTTTCTGCGGGACGCTCCGTTTACGGACGGGCAGATTCGGGAGTTGGAGGAGATTCTGGAAGCGCGGAAGGGCGGCGGACAGCCGTGAGCGTCTGGTCCTACGCCGCCCCATTTCGCCGACTTGCGGAAATTCTTGATTTCTGCGCCGTCTACTTTGCGACGCTCTGGGGACGTTGCGCCGTTCTTTCGTTTCCGATTCTGGGGATTGCGCTGTTATTGCGGAAACTCGTCTGGAAGCGCGGCCCGTTTATAAAGGGCGCTGTCTGGGCAGTTTTCGTCTCCGCGCCGTTTCTGGGGAAACTCCGCGTATTTTACGAAAGCCGCGCCTGTTTGCCGCTGATTCTGTGGCAGAGTTGGTGTAGCGGTTATTGGCCTGTGCGCTATGGATATTTGCTCGGAATTGCCGTCGGCGTCATTCTGTCATACCGCCGCCGCGCAAAACTCCGCCGGATACTGCGCGGCCTGCCGTCGGAGGAAATAGACGGTCAGCGGATTTTCCTTTGTGACGCGGAGGTTTCCCCGTTTGCGACGGGCCTTCTGTTCCCGAAAATTGTGATTCCTAAAATCGCGTGGGAACATCTGAATAAAAGTGACTTGCAAACTATCGTTCTGCACGAACGGACACATATCCGATTAGGGCATTTGTGGATTTTCTTCCTGTGGGACGTATTGTGTTCGCTTCTGTGGGTCAATCCGTTTCTCCGGTTCTGCGCGGGAAAACTGCGGGAGGATATGGAGCACATCTGCGACGCCGTGACGATTCGCCAAAGCGGACGGGACGCGCTGTCCTACGGACGGGCGCTTCTGGAAAGCCTGACTTTATTTCAAGAAAAGACGTTCTCCCCGGCGGCGTTCGCGGGCGGGACGGCGTTCGACGAAACGAAAGAACGATTCCGGCGCGTGCGGGATTACCGTCCCTATTCCCGACGCAATGCCGCCGCGATATGCGTCTGTATGATTGCTTTATCGTTCGCCGTTTTGAGCGCTATTCAAAAATTATCGCTCCCGCGCTATACGGAATTGTCGGGCTTTACGGTCTATCAGGTCAGCCATGATACGGAGTTTGTGACGGTCTATCAGACGGACAGCGACGGCGGTTTTCCCCTTATATTTGACGGCAACGGCGCGAAAATTGACGTGCGGGCGTTCCGCGCCCTGTTGCCGGACGAGGCCCCGAAAGACGGACTGTATGGAATTTTATGGGGCGGCTTTCTGAAAGTTCCGGGAATCGGCGGAGCTATGAACGCCGTTTACTTTGACAGTCCGTCGGACGGCGCCGCAGTCTCCGTTGAGTTTTTCGACGTGAACGATTTGCTTTATGTCCAACTGATAAAACTGTTATAATCTTGTTATAATTAGGGGGCGTTATGAATATTACAGGCATAGGCGCATACGGCGCGGTTTCGCAAAGCGTCCGCGTTCCGCAGAGAGCGGGCGTCGCCGTACAGGGCGCGGAGAACGGAACGCTGTCCGCGAAAACGGATACGGCGGAAATCAGCGATGAGGCGCGACAATTCATAGAGCGCATTCGTGAGCGGAAGCAAGAGACGCCGGAAAGCGGAGAGCTTACGCTTGACAGCGACGATATGCGGGAAATCGAAGCGGCGGCGAAGTCATTGGAGCAAAACAGCCTTTCCGTATCCGAAACGGAAGCGGAGGAAGCCGGAAGCGAAAGCGGCAAAGGCTCAATGGGCATTAACGCCGCAAAGCTGGCCCGGAAACTGGCGGCGGCGAAAACGCAGTCGCAAATACGGGCGATTATGGCGGCGATTCAGGCGGATTTGCGGGAATGCGAAAGCGGCAAGGCGCAGGGTATGAACGTGGACGAGGCGTCCGTTGAGGCGGCGGAGCGGCTCTTACAGCAAGCGCGTCAGCGTATGGGACAGGCCGAAAACAGGGAGCCAACGCCGGAAGAGGAAATGGCGTCCGCGCTGGCGTCGTTGTTTTAAGCGGGAACCGTCGGTATCGCAAGCTCTATTCGCGGCGTCGATATTCCGTTCCGTACTTGTATTTAGACCGGTATTGGAAGATACGCCGCGAGAACCGCCAGAACCACGGACGGCAACAGATTCGCCACGCGGATTTGCTTACCCCATACCAGATTGATTCCCACGCAGAAAATCAAAATGGAGCCAACCAAGGACAGATAGGAAATGGCGGTTTCCGTCATAATCGGCGCAATCAGGCGGGCGAACAGCGTGACGCCTCCCTCGAAAATAAAGACGGGAATCGCCGAAAAAGCGCATCCTCTCCCCATAGAGGATGTCATGACCGCGATAATAATAAAGTCCAGCACGGACTTTACGGCGAGCGTGGAATAGTCGTTCAAAATGCCGTCCTGTATGGCCCCCACGATTGCCATAGCGCCAATGCACACGGTAAGAGACGCCGTTACGAAAGCGTTGACAAAATTCCGGTCTCCGTCGTTTCCGCTTTTTCTTTTCAGCCATTCGCCGAAACGTTCGAATGCGCGTTCAATGCCCGCGAGTTCGCCAATCGCCGCGCCGAGCGCGAGACAGAGAACCACGAGCATGGATTTTCCGCCGCGTAACGCGCCGTTTTCAATGGTCAGCATTCCTTCCATCGCGCCCGCGACGGCGATAAAAAGCGTACTGAGCCCGCAAGTTTTACTCAGCGCCTCTCTCTGTTCCGCGTTGAACCGTCCGCCGACGAGGCGCCCTGTCAAACCGCCCGCCACAATGCTGACGCTGTTTATGATTGTTCCTAGTCCTGTCATGGTTGTCTCCCGCGTTCAACGCATTCCTTTCAGGCCGTTTTCCAGAATTTCCATCTGCAACAGGGTCTGCTCCTCCGTGACCAGCGGCGGCTGTCCATGAATCAGCGTTTCATAGAGCGCGTCATAGTAACGCCCGTAATCGCCGCGTTCTGAAACCGCTTTTTCCTCATGGAATACGCCGTCAGCGTCGTAATAGGTCAAAGTTCCGTAATGTTCCGGCAAATCCATTCCGAAATCGCCGTGTTCGGGCATATAGAACTTTTTCAAATCCGCCTCCTGCCGGTCTTTTTCGGGCTTTACGAACATGCCCCGCGTACCGTAAACCACGAAGCTGGGCCGTTCCTTAACCCGGAAATAGCTTGATTTGACGGACACCTTTAGGGTTCCGTAATAGAAATCCAAATCAAAATAGTCGTTCATCCGCCCCGGCCCCAGAAGCTGGCGCACGTCATAGCGGACGCTGTCCGGCTTTCCGAAGAAAGAAAGGACTTGGTCCACCGTGTGACAGGCGTGATTATAGAGGTAGGATTCCGCCTTTGAAAAATGTTCCACGCTTTCGGGAATTTCAGGGCGGTAATAGTCATAGTGCATTTCCACTTCCAGCAGCTTTCCCAGTTTGCCGGAGGCAATCACTTTCTGAACCGTGAGAAAATCGCTGTCAAAGCGGCGGTTCTGGTAGCACTGGATGAGGACGCCTTTTTCATGAGCCAGCCGGAACAGTTCCTCCGCCTCGGCTTTCGTTTGCGTGAACGGCTTTTCCAGAACGCAGTGTTTCCCCGCCTCCAGAACAGCTTTCGCCGTCTCAAAGTGCGCCGGCGCCGGAACCGCGCAGACAACCGCCTGAATTTCCGGGTCATGCAAGAGACTATCCAAATCGCCCGTGTACTCAATGCCGGGAATCCGCGTCCAGACAATCCGTTCCGGGTGTCGGTCGTAGATTTTTTTCACCCGCAAGGTTTCCTTTCGCTGAAGAGCGAAGGGAAGATGATAGCGATTGACGCTTTTGCCGTTTCCCAAGTAGCCGATTATCAGTTTATCCGTCGTTTGCAAAGACAATCCCTCCTGTAAAAATGTCCCGAATCACGCTGGAACGCGGCGTAACCGTTGAGCCGCGCATTCAAGCGGCGCTCTATGGAAAGCGTTCCATGTCAACGGGTGATGGGAGGATTATAGCGTATTGGCGCGGAAAAGAAAAGCCCTGTTCGCGCAAGAGCGAAAAAATATCCTTTGCGCAAACTATCGGCATGCGTAAAATTTTCGTTGGCGCGGCGGAAACCTGCCAACGATTGCTACACGCATACAAACTATCATGACGCGGAAACTTTCGCTTGTCATAGGGGATAAGTTATGGTATACTCACACGCGAACGGCGGTTTGTCGGAAAGGCCGGGCGGGAGCGACTGTTGCGCGAGTTGAGCAGGCCCGGAAAAAGACGCGACGGATTCCGGCGGATTCCGCCGCCAATACGGAAGAAGGGATAAAGTTAAGCGCTACGCGCCGTACAGCGTCGCCCCGTTCTATCCGCGATAGCGCACGCTATGGAAAAGCGAACGTTCTTTCAAAAGCGCGGTTACGAATCGCGCCCGCCCGCAAACTGCGCCTTCAAGAGCGCCGCGAACGGTTCCATATAGCGTCCGGGATTCTCCTTTTTCCAGAACGCGCAATAGGTTCTGTAAACCTGTTTTCCTTCCCGCAGGAGCGGAACCCGTTTGAGCGCCGAGCCGAAAAGCTCACTGCCTTGCGCGCCCTCAATGGGAAGAATCCCCTGTCCGGACGCAACAAGAATCCGGGCGTCCTGAAGGCTTTCCGCAAACAGAAATTCTCCGTGAAACCCCATGGCGTCCCGGTAATAGGAGCGTTCGTTTTCCTTCCGTTCCTCCGAGGCCACCAGAACGCAGGGCGTATTTTTTAAGTCGGCAATCTCCACGCCGTCCAGACCGGCAAGCGGGTCGCGGGAAGGCAATTCGACGAAACAGGGAATCTCCGCAAGGGGAAGATTGACATACTCTTCCGAAAACGCCCGCCGCTGGTCGTTCAGAACTACGTCCGCTTTCCCGAACCGCAGAGCGTCGTACAAGTCCTCATGACTGCCGTTGATAACATGCAACTGCACATCAGGGAACTGTTGGGAGAACTCCGCCACCGCCGCGTGAAATTCCGCGCCGCCGTAATGCCGAAGGTAGCCGACGGTCAGACGCGCCTCGTCCCGATGGGCTAACCGTAGCGTTTCACAGCGGAGCCGTTCCAAATCCGATGTCAGAATCAGACTCCGGCGATAGAAATATTCCCCGGCGGGCGTCAGAGTAAATTTTCTGTTTTTCCGTTCCAGCAGTTTCACGCCCAGTTCCTTTTCCAAAGCCTGAATCTGTTGGGAAATGGCGGATTGAGAGATATGATATTCCTCCGCCGCCTCCGTAAAGCTGTTGTTGCGGATGACCGCTTGAAAATACTGAATCTGACGAAGCAACATTACATAGCGCTCCTTTCCGCCGCTCTCATGCCCGCGCCTCTCCCGGACGCGCAGAGGTTGAGCGAATGGGAATCATCCCGTCTCAGTCTCTCCCGCGTTTCAAAGCATCCTCAAGACGATTGGAATCAAAGAATTTTGTTTTGTTCATAGTAACAATATAGCATATGCCGGAAAGTTCGTCAAGAATCGTTATGAATTTACGGAAAGCGCGTATGCGTGTAGTCATCGTTGGTAAGTTTCGGTTTTCGCCCTCATCCGGCGCTGCGCGCCACCTTCCCCCGTAGACGGGGGAAGGGCGGACTTGAAAGCGAAATCTTAACAATCACGAAGAATCAATGCGAAAACGTCGCAAGATTGCACGGAAAAATGAAAGATTCCACTATAGTTTTGCCCTTCCCCCGGAACGGGGGAAGGTGGCGCGCAGCGCCGGATGAGGGCAAGTTTCCGCCGCGCCAACGGAAACTTTACGCATACGGAAAGCGCTAAATTTGACCGGGACGGCGTCGTTCCGCTGAAACTGGAGCGTCCTTGTGTTTTAGGGGCTGCCGCCGGGTGTGATGAAATATGAACGTTATTTTTCTGGATATAGACGGCGTATTATGCACGCCGTTCAGCGCAAGACTGAGCGAACTGTTCCGCCTACCGCTGGAACGGCAATTCTTTGACCCTGTCGGGCTGTACTGGCTCCGGTGGCTCACGCGCCGCGCCGACGCACGGATTGTCCTTTCGTCCTCGTGGCGGGACGCGCTTTACATGGACGACCCCCTGTGCCGCGCCATGATTGGGAATCTCTATGAGCGCCTCGCCCGCAACCGGACGCCCATTTATGACGTTACGCCCCTGCTTGGAAGTAAGGGAGAGGAAATTTCCGCGTGGCTGAGGGAACATCCTTGCGAAAGTTACGTCGCGCTGGACGATTACGACTGTTTTGACAACGCGCCGGAAGTCCGCGCCCATTGGATACCCATTCCAAACAGCGCGGGATTGCGTCGTCGGGAGGCGCGGGCCGCGCTCCGAATGGCGCTCTCCGCGGAAAAGAAAGGCGGATAAGCGATGGAACATCCCGTAAAAACTTTGCTGACAGGCAACTGGACAATGGCGCTTTGCGGCGTCTTTTATCTCGCGTGGTGGATTGTCGTTTTCCGTCCGCCGAAGCCCAGAAATTCGCCTGTCGGATGGGGACTGCTGGCGCTGGCGTTTCTGGCGGGAATCGCGGGATTCTATCTGATGGGCCGGACGCTGGCCGAACCGTTTCCGGACGCCCGTCCCGGTATCCGCGGGCTTTGGATTGTACTGGCGGGCGCCGTCGCTTACGTCCTCCTGCTGGCGGGAACGACGCTTATTTTTCGAAGGCAAGTCACGTCGGAACTGCTGATTATCGTCGCGTGGGCGGTTCTGGAACTTTGTACAGTGAATTTCCTTTACCGTTACGGCGTTCTGGCGTATACGGCGGCTTGGACGCTGGCGGGTATCGTATTGGCGGCGGCGGTTGCAAGTCTCGTCTGCTATCTCTTGTACTACCGCTTGCCCTATACGCCGGGATTTATCGCCGGATGCGTCCCGCTCGCGCTGGCGGTCGTGACAATTGCGCTTATCAATTTCACGGCGGGACGGTCAATCTAATTCACGGTAATGTCATGAACTTTGTGCGTCCCCCCCCTAAATCCTCCCTTTCAGGGGGGACTTACGAAATCTGAAAGCGCTTTCAAACATCGTTCCCCCGCCCCTTTCAGGGGCGGGGGACAGGGGAGGGGTTCGCAAATTCCTTTAAGTTAATGACATTGGATTCACGGCGGGGAGGATAATCTGAAACGGAGGAATCGAACATGGGACGCTTGAAAGAACTGCGAAACTATGTGGAAAGCGAACTGGAAAAGATGGAAAGCCCGTCGAAACGCAACGGGGCGATTGTCCACCTTTACGGCGTTTCGCTGGCGGTGACGATGATTGCCAAAAAGCGCGGGCTTGACCCCGAACCGCTGTCTATGGCGGCGATGTTGCACGATTTGTACGCCTACGAAAGCGGAAGCTACGATGACCACGCGCACAAGGGCGCGGAACTGGCCCGGGAAATTCTGGAAAAGCTGTCGCTCACGACGCCCGAGGAAACGGAACTCATTTGCTCCGCGATTTATCATCACGACGACAAGGACGTGATAGACAGTCCCGCGGACGAGGCCCTCAAGGACGCGGATGTCATTCATCACTGCCTGAATGACCCGTCCAAGGCGGTCAAGGAAAAGGAGAAGGCGCGGTACGAAAGCCTGCTCCGCGAGTTTGACATGAAATGACGCGCAACGGTCAAAAAATCCCCGACGCCTTACGCGCCGGAGATTTTTATTTTGTGACATCATCGAGGCGTCGTCAAAAGTCCGGGACGCGCTGAAAGACTGACATTCGTCTTTCGGCGGAGGATAAGCCCGCGTTCAGCTTTCGACGGAGGATAAGCCCGGCGTTTTATCGCCTTTCGCTGATTTTACGCCAAGAGCCACGCCGCCATATCTTCCGCCGCTTTCAGGTCGTCGGGCTTGTCCATGACGCTCCCGGGGACGTTGACGTTTCCGGCGACATGGGCCTTGTAGTCCCGGAATCCGGCGGTGGCGAAGCTCTTCAAATTCGTCTCCACCATTTGCGTATAAACGTCAACAGGGCCGAAACCCGCGAAGAAATAGCCGCCGAGTTTCTTGTCCTTGCGTCCGGCCATGGAGAAGTCGGACTGCGTGAAGTCCATAAAAGAGTAGGTACGGTCAAGGAAGGCCTTCAACTGCGCGGGGAACTGGTCCCAGTGGACGGGCGCCAGAATCAGCATAGCGTCGCAGGCGTCAATTTCCGGAATCAGGGCGGTGAAATCGTCCTTCTGTACGCAGTTCGGCGTATGCTGACGCTTGCAGCCGTCGCAGGCCAGACAGACCCGCACATCCTTTTCGCCGATGCGGAAAGCCGTCACTTCCGCTTTACCGTCCAGCAGTTCGGCGAAACGGCGTTCCAGCGCATACGAATTTCCCTTTTTGCGCTTGCTCGCGTTGACAATCAGAACCTTTTTCATAACAGTTCGTCTCCTTTCGCTTGCTCTTTGGCAATTTCCCCTCGCGTGTCAGCCACGACATCCGCCAGCGTGACGCGCTTCAATTCCTCTTCCATGGCGGACTGAATGCGCGACAGCCTGCCGTCCAGCGCCTTGCGGATATTGCGTCCGACAGGGCAATCGGGATTGGGCCGTTCGTGAAAACGAAACAGTCCCTCCTCCGCGTCCACGCTTCCGACGGCCTTGTAGACATCGTAAAAGGTGATTTCATGCAGAGGCCGCGCAAGCTCCGCGCCGCCGGAACCGCGCCGCGTGCGCAAAATGCCCGCCTCCCGCAGTTGAGAAATGACCGTGCGGACAATCACAGGATTGACGCCGACGCTTCCCGCCAAAAATTCGCTGTTGACGCGGGGCGTATCGTTGAAATAGTCAATCGCCGTGATAATATGCGCCGCGATAGTAAATCTGCTTGTGATTTGCATGACGCCTCCTTGATGTTACGCGGAATGTCCCGCTGACAGTCGCCAGTATACCACGCCGCGTCAAAGTTGTCAATAGTTTTATTACAACTTTCCGGCGCGATTATCGTCGCAAAGCCGGGGCGTCCGCCGCGCAGGTTGAAAATTTTTCCTCGTACAGCGCGGCGACTTCCCTTGTTTTTAGTTGCGTCCCGCCGCGCCCTGTGCTATAATCCTTCCGTACTTTCATACCTGCGAATTAAAAAAGACAGGAGCGGGGTTATGTTTCATCAAAAATTGCGAAAAGCCATTGTATGGGGCTTATTTTGCCTCGCGGGAATCGCGCTGAACGTGCTCGGGGCAAGATTCGTCGCCCTGATGGGTCTGCCGTTGTTTCTGGACTCGCCGGGGACTGTCCTTGTCGCCGCGATTGGCGGTTATCTGCCGGGGATTGTGGTCGGCTACCTCACCAACCTGACGAACAGCATTTATGACCCGATTTCCATATTTTACTGCGTTATCAACGTTCTGATTGCCGTCTCCGCGACGTACTCTTACCGGAAAGGCGGCTTCCGAACCTTGCGCGGCCTTGTCCTGAACGCGCTTTTCTTCGCGTTTCTGGGCGGGGGACTTGGCTCCGTCATGGGCTGGGCGCTCTACGGGTTCGACATTGGAGAGGGCGTATCCGGCCCGCTGGCCCTGCGGATTTATCAAAGCGAACTCTTTTCCCCGTTCGCCGCGAAACTCACGGCGGATTTCCTCATTGACATCGCCGATAAGGGGCTTGCGGTTTTCCTTGCCGCGCTCCTTCTGCGCTTTCTTCCCGAACGTCTGGAACGCGTATTGGGCGTTCCGCTCCGGCGCGGCCCGCGTCCCGACGCCGAATCCGGACACGCGTCCATGCGCGGGGCTTCCCTGCGGACGAAAATCACGTTCCTGATTTCGGCGTCCATCCTCTTGCTCGCGCTGTCGGCGACCGGAATCACGTTTCTGCTCTACCGTCAGGCTGTGATTGACCAGCACATCACAATGGGAACGGGCGTGGCGGAACTGGCCGCTTCCGTGCTCAATCCCGACGCTATCGACCGCTATCTGACGGAGGGGGAAGACGCCGAAGGCTATCGGGAGACGGAAAACATGCTCTACCGTATCCGGTCAAGCTCGCCGGACATTCAATACATTTACGTCTACCGCATTCTTCCCGACGGCTGTCACGTGGTATTCGACCTTGACACCGAGGAGTTATCCGGCGAAGAGCCGGGGGCCATCGTAAACTTTGACCCGTCGTTTTATGAATACATCCCGTCCCTGCTCGCCGGAGAACCGATTGAACCTATCATTTCCAATGACTTTTACGGCTGGCTACTGACCGTTTACGTACCCATATACAATGACGCGGGCGAATGCGTCTGTTACGCGGCGGCGGATACGTCCATGGAGAAACTCCGCCACGACGAACTGCAATTTATGGCGCAGGAACTTTGCCTCTTTCTAGGCTCGTTCCTTCTGATTCTGGGCGTCACGCTGTGGCTGGCGGAAGAAAACGTCATCTCTCCTATCAAAGCCATCGCCCACGCCGCCGGGTCATTCGCCTATGACAGCGAAACGGCCCGCGCCAAGAACGTGGAAGCCGTCCGGGCGCTCGACATCCGTACCGGGGACGAAGTGGAGAACCTGTATCGGGCGATTCTGAAAACCGCCGAAGATACCATGTTATATATCGCCGATTCGCAAAAGAAAGCCGCAACCATTACCAACATGCAAAACGGACTGATTGTGACGCTCGCCGACCTCGTGGAGAGCCGCGACCAGAATACCGGAGACCATGTGCGCAAAACGGCGGCTTATACGGAAATCATCATGCGGCGGATGAAGCGGGACGGCGTTTATTCGGACGCGCTCACGGAGGAGTTTATCGCGGAAGTCGTCAGCGCCGCGCCCTTGCATGACTTGGGAAAAATCCACGTGCCCGACGCCGTGCTGAACAAGCCCGGAAAACTCACGGAAACGGAGTTCCGGGAGATGAAAACGCATACCAACGCCGGACGCGACATCATTTCGCGGGTCATGCAAATCGCGCCGGATTCCGACTATCTCAAAGAGGCGCGGAATCTGGCGGCGTACCATCACGAACGCTGGAACGGAACCGGGTACCCGTGCGGACTGGCCGGAGAGGACATTCCGCTGTCGGCGCGCATTATGGCGGTTGCGGACGTGTTCGACGCGCTGGTTTCCCGCCGTTCCTACAAGCCGGCGTTTTCGTTCGAGAAGGCCATGCAGATTATCCGCGAAGGGGCCGGCAGTCACTTTGACCCGAAGATTGTCGAGGCGTTTTTACGCGCAGAGGCGGAAGTCCGGCGCGTCGCGGAGGAGTTCGGAGAGTGAGCGCGCCGCGTAACGACACCCGCAGAGCGGACGTTTTCCAACTTTTCCCTGACAATCCGCGCATTAAGAGCGCGGAATCTGTCCTTGAAAACGCGTTTCCCGTCTGATATACTCATAATGGGACGGAATTTGCTTCAACGCTCTTTCCGTTCCGCCTTATCGTTTTTTTCGGACAAAAGAAAGGTCGTTCGCTTATGTACTCAATCCGCACAAAAAGCGCGCTGTTGACCGTATGCGCGATTATCGTATCTATGACCGTCTCCACGGTTTTCGGCGTCGTGGCTATCAAAAATATCGGGGACAGCAGTTCCCATCAAATACTGCGCCTGTTGTGCGAGGTCGGGGAAAAGAATCTGGACGCGTATTTCGGAAGCGTGGAGCAGTCCGTGGAGATGGTCGCGGCGTTCGTGGAATCGGATTTGCAAAGTACGGACGCCGACGCGCTGGAAAGTCATATCAGCCGCGTAAGCCAAATTTTCCGGCGGACAGCCTACCGTACAAACGGCGTCCTGACCTTTTACTATCGCATTGACCCGGAGGTTTCCGAAAGCGTCAAAGGGTTCTGGTACGTCAAGACGGAGGAGGACGCTTTCCGGGAACATGAGGTAACGGACATCACGCTCTATGACACGGCGGATACGTCAAAATTGGTCTGGTTTACCGTCCCGAAAGCGACAGGGGAATCTATCTGGCTTTCTCCCTACGTCACGGATAATCTCGGCGTGCGCGTCATTTCCTACAACGTCCCGATTTACCGGAAGGGCGCGTTTATCGGCGTTGTCGGCATTGAAATAGACTGCTTTACCATGGACGAACAGGTGAATAACATCAGGCTCTATCAGGACGGCTACGCGTTCATTAACGACGCCGACGGCAACATCATCTATCACCCGCGCATAGACGTTCTTTCGCTATCAGAAGAAGAAAGGCCGAAAGTTCCCGACGGGTTGCTCAGTGACAAGGCCGATATTCGCTACGTTTACGACGGCGTCGAAAAACAGGCCGTATGGCTGCCGCTTCACAACGGAATGCGCCTGAATGTGACGGCGCCGACATCGGAAATCAACGGCGAATGGCGTCAGGCGCTCTATGATAACTTTTACGCGTCCATTTTTCTGTCGCTTATTTTTATCATGCTGACGATGGAATTTACCGGACGCATTACCGCTCCGCTCCAGAAACTGACGGAGGCCGCGCAACAGGTCAACGAGGGCAACTATGACGTTGAACTGCATGATAACGGAAACGATGAGATTGGAATCCTGACCCACGCGTTTAACCAGTTGATTCGCTATCTGAAAACGTACATCAGCGATTTAAGCGATATGGCTTACGCCGACGCGCTCACTTCCGTGCACAATAAAGGCGCGTTTGACATCTATGTACGCGAATTGCAGACGCGGATGGACAATCCTGACGAGCCGCTGAGTTTCGCCGTGGGCGTGTTTGACTGCGACAATCTCAAGTTCATTAATGACCAGTACGGGCATGACAAAGGCGACATCTATCTGAAAACGGCGAGCGCGTTGATTTGCCGCGTATTCCAGCACAGCCCCGTATTCCGCACGGGCGGCGACGAGTTTACCGTCATCATGCGCAATGACGATTACCGCGACAGGGCGGAGTTAGCCAGTCTGTTTGAGCGGAAGAGCGCGGAGGCCTGCGCCCGCGCCGCCGATACGCCATGGGAACAGGTGCGCGTGTCCGTGGGAATCGACGCCTTCGACCCGGAAAGCGATACTTCCGTTGTCGACGTGGTGCGCCGCGCCGATAAGCTGATGTATGAGAATAAGCGTAGCCGGAAGATAGCGCGTCGGGCGGGCGAATCTCCCGAACGCTGACGCCGCCGCGCATTTCCCCGGCGCGGACGCGTTCAGACGATATAGAGGCGCGTCTCCACGGGGACGCGGGGCGCATGGAGCGCGCAAGCGGCGAAATATCCGGGCCACGCGTCCAGCGGCCTGTAAGCGGCGTCGGAGAGCGGCGGGACGCCGTCGCGCAGGACGGGCCATACGCCGCGCCCGTCGCGCTTGCCCATGGCTTCCGCGGCGACCCATACGCGGAAAAAGGTTTCGAGGTCATCCGTACCCGCCACGCGCCGCGTCAGACGGGGCCGCATGGGACGCGCTTTCTCAATGTCCACGCCTATCGGCCCGTCGGATACGCCCGCGATAACGGCGCCGTCCGTATGGCTGAGGTTAAAGCGCACGCCGGGATAATCCGGGAAGTACGGCTTGCCGCTGTCCGACAGCGCCACGGCGGGGAGCGTAAGCCATCCGCATTTCAGGCGCAAGGCCACGCGTAAGAGACCATAGGCGCAGAGGATTTCCGCTTGTCCGGCGGGAGACTTTGCGCGTAAAAAACGGGCCTGACGTTCCGGCGGCAGACAGGCGAATAAAATATCCCGTTCGTAAGGCGTCAGTTCCCGCGTCAGTTTCGCCATGAAAATCGCCGTATCCAAATCGCGTTTCCCCCGCTTTCGCCGTGTTGCGATTCATTCGTTGACCGCCCCGGTCTGCACGGCCCAAATCGCCAGTTGCGTGCGGTCGCGCAAATTCAGCTTGGCAAGAATCGCGCTAATGGCATTGCGTACCGTCCCTTCCGAAAGGCATAATTCCCGCGAGATTTCCCGGTTGGAGAGTCCGCGCCCCACCGCCCGGATGATGTTCCATTCGTTTTGACGCAGTTGTTTCGCCGTCTCCGGGGCGATGCGGATTCCTGATGAATTTTTCGCCATTTGCGAAAATAACCGAATGGCTTTGCTTGCAATGTCCGGATGTATCATCGCGCCGCCGTTCCGGGCGATTTGTATCGCCTTGGAGAGTTCGGAGAGACTGCTTCCCTTGAGCAGGTACCCGTTGGCCTCATGCTTCAACGCGCCGAATATATAGTCGTCATCGTCGAACGCGGTCAGGACAATCACTTTGACGCTCGGGAAACGCGCTTTCATGAGGCGCGTACCCTCCACGCCGTCCGTACCGGACAGTTGGATGTCCATCAAAGCCACGTCCGGACAGTTGCGCCCCGCGCTTTTGAGCGCTTCGGCCACGTTGCAAACGGCGTCCGTCACCTCAATTTCCGGATTGACGCCTAACACGACCTTTAAACTTTCCCGGAACAGCTCTTGTTCGTCCACAATGAGCGCCTTAATCATGCGCGTTCTCCTCCCTTCCGCGCCTCGTCGGACTTGCGGCGCGATAAAATCCGCTTGCCTGTCCGCTCCCGTGCGCAAGACGTTTCTATTATACAAGAAAGTTAAAAAAATAACAAGCGGGAAATGACCGCTCCTGAAAATTGACAGAAAAGGAAGTTTATGGTAATATGAAAGGTCAGGAGGTGGGACATATGCCTGATAAAAATTCCGAAAAGCGGCCCGTTATCCCGGAAAAGCAGTACGCCGCCGTTTGCCGCTGGGTTCAGAAGAATTTCATTCCCATTCAGTCCCTCAACGCCGACCGGCCTTTGAGCCGATTGAGCCGGGCATTTATCGACGGCCCGAACGGTTTTCACGTCCCCGACGCCGTCATCCGCGACGCCATGGTAGACTGCGGCTATCGCGCCGCGAAATCCCGTTCCGGCGAATGGTTCTTCAATATCTCGGAACGCTCCCCGGCGATTCAGGAACTGGTCCGGCGCCGCCGCGAGGCCATGCCGCAAGAACGCCGTATCCGTCTCTACAGCGCCGCGCCTTGGAAATATTGACCGCGTCCGGCCTTGGGCAAACGCGCCTGATGACGCCGTGAAAATCCTGTTGCAATTTCCGCCGGTTTGCGGTAACATAGACGGCGGACGGGCGTCCGAACGCCGGTTCATCGCAATGTCATTAACTTAAGGCATTTGAAAACCCCTCCCCCTGCCCCCCTCCCCTTTCAGGGGCGGGGGAAACGGACTTGCAAAGCGTTTCCAAGTCCCGGTAAGTCCCCCCTGAAAGGGGGGAGTTAGGGGGGTTCTTCGTAAAGTTAATGACATTGGGTTCATCGACTAAAGGAGGGCGCGTATGCTGGACAGGATGAAAAACAGTCTGGACGATTTTTTCCAACAGGCTGACTTACTGCTCTTAGGCCTCTGCTGTACCGCTTCCGTGTATGGCATTTTTCTCATTTACAGCGCAACCCGTTACCGGGGCGGAAACCGGAGCGTGATTGTGCAGTCCGTCGCGCTGGGACTGGGCATTCTGGCCTATATCCTCTCGGCGCAGATTGATTTGGAAGTCTTGCTCAAACGCTGGATTGTCATTGCCGCGTTCAATCTCACGCTGATTCTGCTTTTGCTCACGCCGCTGGGTATCGGCGGGGAGGAGATGGGCAATACCGCGTGGTTACGCTTCCCCGGGATTCCGCTCAACATCGGCCCGGCGGAGATTGTGAAAATTACGTTCATCTTACTCTTAGCCGGACAAATGGCGTGGCTCCGGGAGGAAAAGCGCGATTTAAAGTCCTTCTCCGCCGCGATGATGGTCGCCGGACACACGATTTTTCTCATGGGGCTTTACGTGGCGATTTCCGGCGACATGGGCAACGGCATTGTGTTCTTTTTCATCTTCCTGTGCATGGCGTTCGCGGCGGGCTTCGCGCTACGGTGGTTCTTACTGCTCTTCGCGGGAATCGCTTCCGCGGGCTACGCCGCGTGGCGGCTTGACCTGATTCCGCTCTATCAGAGGGAGCGCTTTATTGTCGTGTTCGACCACGACTATGACCCGCTCGGGCGCGGCTGGCAACAGCGCCGCAGTATGCTGGCGTTAGGCTCCGGGGGCTTCTTCGGGCAGGGCTATATGAACGGCACGCAGACGCAAAGCCCCGCGCAAGAATCGCTTCCGTGGCGGCATACCGACTTTATTTTCTCCTCGTGCGGGGAGGAACTCGGCCTTGTCGGTTGCGCCGCTATCATGCTCTTACTGCTGGCCATCATCATCCGCATTCTGATTGTGGCCCGGAACGCCGTCACGCCGTTTCACTGCAACGTGTGCGTGGGCGTCGCGGCTATGCTGATGTTCCAGACCATCATCAATATCGGCATGTGCCTGTTCGTCATGCCGGTTATCGGAATCACGTTGCCGTTTTTCAGCTATGGGGGTTCGTCGTTGCTGACCTTATTCGCCGCTATGGGGCTTGTCGCCGGAATCAAAATGCGCTCCACGACGACCATACGCCGTCCGCCGCCGAATATTCTGCGTTGAGACCGCCGCCCGTGATTCGCGGGCGGAATTTTCGCTTTGCATGGAAAAGAGCGGAAAAATCAGTTGTATTCGTCACGCGCTTATGTTAGAATACATAAGATTGACTATGAACCCGTCTCGCACGGGAGGCGAATCCAGCCAAAGAGAGGATTGTTTGAGGATATGAAAATTGTGGTATTGGCGGGCGGGCTGTCGTCGGAACGGGCCGTATCGCTGGTGACATCCCGTTCCGTATGCGCGGCGTTGCGGGAGCGCGGACATCAGGCCGTGTTCGTTGACCTCTATCTCGGAATCGGGGACGCGCCGGAAAATCTGGAAAGCCTGTTCGACGCGCCGGACGGCCTCTGCCCCCCGGCGGAAATCGCGGAACAGGCCCCGGACTTGGAAGCCGTGCGCAAGAGCCGCGCCGGGGACAGTAAGCGCCTCTTCGGGCCGAACGTGCTGGAACTGTGCGCGCTGTCGGACATCGTATTCCTTGGCCTCCACGGGCGCGACGGCGAGGACGGACGCGTTCAGGCGACATTAGACCTCTTCGGGATTCCGTACACCGGGAGCGGCTATCTGGCCTCCGGGCTGGCCATGGACAAGGCCATGACAAAGCGGATGATGGAATCCGCGGGCATTCCCACGCCCAAATGGGAAATGCTGGACTATACGGAATCCGACATCGACCGCCTTGCCGAAACGTTGCCCATGCCGTGCGTGATTAAGTGTACAACGGGCGGCTCGTCTCTGGGCGTGTTCCTGCCCGACGACCGCGACGCCCTGCGCGACGCCCTGCGCAAAGTCTCCGACTACGGCGGGGAAGTGCTCATGGAGGAACGCATTACCGGACGCGAGTTGACCGTAGGCGTACTCGGCGACAGGGCGCTCCCGGCGGTGGAAATCGTGCCCGACGGCGGGGCGTTCAATTACCGGACGAAGTACCAGAGCGGCGCGGCGCGGGAAATCTGTCCGGCGCCCATCACGGCGGAACAACAGGCCGAGGCCGGACGCCTTGCCCTGTTGCTGCATAAGACATTGGGCCTGCAAGTCTACTCCCGGACGGATTTTTTGCTTGACAAGGACGGGCGTTTCTGGTGTCTGGAAGTGAACTCTCTGCCCGGTCTGACGGGGGCAAGTCTGGTTCCGAAAGAGGCCGCCGCCATTGGCATGACCTACCCGCAACTTTGTGAGGAGATTGTAAATCAATCCCTGCGTTTGAAAAGGAGGGGTTGAATCGTGCGCGGCATGGAAATTTCGGAAATCGCGGCGGCGGTACGCGGCGTATGGAAGAATCACGGCTATCACCCGCCCGTCATCAGCGCCGTTTCCACGGACAGCCGGAACATTACGCCGGGTTGCCTGTTTATTCCCATCGTCGGCGAACATTTCGACGGGCACGACTATATCCCGGACGCGCTCAACGCGGGCGCGGCGGGTTGCCTGTGCTCGCGTCCGCTGGACAATCAGCGCCCGGATAAGTTTTATATTCACGTGCGCGATACCACGTTGGCGTTAGGCGCGTTAGCCGCCGCTCACAGGGACAGATTCGCGCTCCCCATTATCCAGATTACGGGAAGCGTCGGGAAAACCACCACGAAAGAAATGATTGCGTCCGTACTGCGTCAGAAACTGCGGACGCTCAAAACGGAAGCCAACTTCAACAATCACATCGGCGTCCCGCTGACCCTGCTGAACCTCGCGCCCAATGACGAAGTCGCCGTGATTGAAACGGGTATGAACCATTTCGGGGAGATTGAGTATCTCGGAAGCCTGATTCGTCCCGACATCGCCGTTATTACCAATGTCGGCGACGCGCATATTGAGTATCTCGGAAGCCGTGAGGGAATCCTGAAAGCCAAATGCGAGATTTTCACGCATTTGCATGAGGGCGGGCTTGCCATTCTCAACGGCGACGACCCGCTGTTGAATCAAGTCGCGCCGCCGTTCCGCACAATTCGCTGCGGTTACTCGCCGCGCTGTCAGGTTCGCATTGTCGATTTCTTTGACAAGAGCGTGGACGGCATTCAGTGCGCGGTACGCACGGAACGGGACACCTATCGCTTGGAAGTCCCGGCCCCCGGCGGCTATATGGCAATCCCGGCGGCCATGGGCGTGGCGGTCGGAGAGGAACTCGGCTTGAACCGTGAGGAAATTATCCGGGGCGTGGCGGCTTATACGCCGTCCGGCTCCCGTATGCGCGTGCTCCATCTGCGCGACAACCGTATACTGCTTGACGACTGCTACAACGCGAATCCGCAATCGGTCACGGCGGCGCTGGAGGTGCTGTCGCGTACCGAATGCGACAAGCGCGTCGCCGTACTGGGCGATATGGGCGAACTGGGCGGTTACGCCAAACAGGCCCATTACAATATCGGCGCGCTGACGGCTATGCTCGGCATTGACTACGTGATAGCCATTGGCCCCCGGGCCGCTGACATCGCGGCGGGCGCGGAGCAGAGCGGCGGCGACGCCATCCACTTTGAGACCAAAGAACTGGCTATGTATGAGTTACAGCGTCAGTTGGAGCCGAACAGCGCCATGTTGGTAAAGGCGTCCCACGCTATGAACTTTGGGGAAATCGTCACGGCGTTAAAGAGCGCTTATCAGGAATCATGATTGAAATACAGGCGAAAGACATTGTAAAATCCTTTGAGGTCGGAAACCCCGTGCTCAACGGCTTAAGTTTCCAGATTGAGCGGGGCGAACGCGTCGGAATCCTCGGACGCAACGGAACCGGGAAATCCACGCTCTTCAAAATCCTGACCGGGGAACTGGACTATGACACGGGTCAATTGACGTTCGCGCCGGGTCAGCGCGTGGGCCTTATCTCACAGATACCCGTCTACCCGGACGCGTTCACCGTGGAGGACGTGTTACGCTCCGCCTTCGGGCGGCTGGACAAAATCGCGGCGGAACTCCGCGCATTGGAAAGCCGTATGGAATCCGGCGAGGCCGACGCCGACTTATTGCGCCGTTACGATACGCTCTCCGAACGCTTCACGCGCTTCGGCGGCTATGACACTGATACGGCGGTTAATAAAATCGTGAATGGCTTATCCATCCCGGCGGCGCAGAGACAGCAACGCTTTGACAGTCTGTCGGGCGGCGAGAAAACCCGCGTGAATCTGGCGCGGCTCATTCTGGAGGATACCGACATCTTACTGCTCGACGAGCCCACCAACCATCTGGACTTGCACGCTACGGAATGGCTGGAGGCGTACCTTGACAGTTTTCGCGGAACCGTGCTGGCGATTTCTCATGACCGCTATTTCCTTGACCGCACGGTAACGCGAATCCTCGAACTTGACGCCGGGAAAGCCGCGTCCTATAGCGGGAATTACAGCTTTTACGCGGTGGAGAAGGCGCGGCGCGAACAGGAACAGGCGCGGCAGTATAAAAAGGAGCAGGCGGAGATTGAACGTTTGACCGAAACCGCCCGGAAAATGCACGAACACAATACGGAACTGTTGCACAAGCGCGCCTTTTCGATTGAGAAGCGCATTGAGCGTATGCGCACGGTGTCGCGGCCCGTACAGAAGCGCAAGCTGGACGCCCGTTTCGCCTCCGCGGAGTTTCACGGGGATGAAATTTTGTCCATGCGCAATCTGTCCATGTCCTACGGGGAAAAGACGCTCTTCGAGGGAATCAACCTGAAAATCGACGGCGGCGAGCGTATCGCGCTTATCGGCGACAACGGCGTCGGGAAGTCCACGCTCCTGAAAATTATCATGGGGGAGGAGTACCCGGACGCCGGACGTATCCGAATCGGGCCGCAGACGCGAATTTCCTATCTCCCGCAAGTCATGGAGTTTGAGAATCCCGCGTTCACGCTCTTGGACACCATGCTTTCGGCGAAACGCAATCTCTCGGCGCAGTCGGCGCGAAACCGTCTGGCGGCGTATGAGTTCACCGGGGAGGACGTTTTCAAGCCTGTTTACGTGCTGTCGGGCGGGGAGCAAAGCCGTTTGCGGCTCTGTATGCTCATGGACGACGAAACCAACCTCTTAATTCTCGACGAGCCTACCAACCATCTCGACATCGCCTCCCGCGAGTGGATTGAGGACGCGGTTGAGGCCTATGACGGCGCGTTACTGTTCGTCAGCCACGACCGTTACTTTATCAACCGGTTCGCCACGCGGATTTGGGAGCTTGCCGATGGCACGATTACCGACTACCCCATGGGCTTTACGCAGTACCGGGCCATGAAAGCGCAGGAGGACGCCGAAAAACTCCGTCAGGCGGAGGCGGAGCGCGTGGAGAAGGCGCAGGAACGGAAGGCCGCGAAACCAATTCAAAGCGGACGGCGCCAGCAGTCGGCGAAACGGCAGTTGACCATTTGCGAACGCGACATAGCGCGATTGGAGGAACGTTTAGCCGCGCTGGACGCGTCCATAGAGGAGTACGCCACGGACTACGAAAAGCTGACGGAGCTTTCCGCTGAACGCGAAGCCGCGCAGTCCGAATTAGAGACGCTTTACGAACGCTGGGAAAGTCTGAGCGAGGAGGCGGAAGCGTGACGGGAAAACAAACTTTAACGGCGCGGGAAAAGCTCATGCTAAGCCTTGCGATACTGTTCACGCTGGTCGGCGCGGTTCTGCAAATCATTCCGGGGATGAAGTTTTCCGGTCAACTTTCACTGGCGATTGCCGTCGGCTGTCTGCTATGGCTGTATCTTTGCGCCAAGGCGGAGCAAAGTCAGGCGTGGAGACGTTGCAAAAAGGCGTTTGTCGTCTGTCTGTGCGCGGGATTATTGCTGTTTTGTTCTCTGGAAATCTTTCTGCTCTCCTACGGAACCCGTAACGACGAGGCCTTACCCGCCGACGCGGTTATCGTACTCGGCGCGGGCGTCAACGGCGCCACGCCCTCATTGGCGTTGCAAACCCGTCTGGACGCGGCGGCGGCGTATCTGACCGCACATCCCGACATTCCGGTCATATTGAGCGGAGGGCAAGGCCCCGGCGAGGACATCACCGAAGCGTTAGCTATGGAAACCGCGTTACGGACGCGTTTCCCCGATAAAACGTTTCTGCTGGAGGATAAAGCCACGTCCACGGCGGAAAATTTCCGTTATTCCAAAGCGCTGTTGAGCGCGGCGGGAATCGACCCGGAAAGCGCCGACATCCTGATTGTCACGAATGATTTTCATATGGCGCGGGCCTGTCTGATTGCGCAGAGACAGGGCGTGCATACGCTCCGGCTCTCCGCGCCGCTCCCCTACGGCTGGCTGACCGTCAACTACTATATTCGGGAGGCGTTCGCGCTGGTCAAGACCGTTTTGCTGGATTGGTAAGGCCGGGAGCTTTAACGCAATATCATTCACTTTGCGCATACCCCCCCTAAATCCCCCTTTCAGGTGGGACTTTCCGGAACTTGAAAGCGTTTTCAAGAACCGTTCCCCCGCCCCTGAAAGGGGAGGGGGACAGGGGGAGGGGTCTTGCAAATACTTAAGTGAATGGCATTAGCTTTAGCGAAGTTTCACTTGACTGTCGGAATGAGAAACGCAAGACGGCGATTGAAACGTAAGGCGAAACTACTTTTCACAGAGGGAGGCGGCGGAATTGCTGGAAAAACTCAATGCCATGGAACTGCGTTATGAAAGCGTACAGGCGCGGCTTGCGGATTCCGCGGTCTACGCCGACGCGGAACGCTTGCGGACGCTGAATCGGGAATTGCGGGAACTGTCGCCCGTCGTGGAGACGTACCGGAAATGGAAAACGGCGGACGCGGCGCGCTCGGAGGCGGAGAAAATGTTCGCTGACCCGGAAATGAAAGAGTTAGCCCGGGAGGAATGGGAAACGGAAAAGGCGCGTCAGGAAACGTTATGGGAGGAGTTGCGGCTGTTACTGCTCCCGAAAGACCCCGACGACGACAAAAACGTAATACTGGAAATTCGCGGCGGCGTTGGCGGGGAGGAAAGCGCGCTGTTCGCTCATTCGCTTTCGCGTATGTACATGATGTACGCGCAGAAACGCGGCTGGAAAGCGGAGTTTCTCTACCTCAACGAGACGGAATTAGGCGGCGTCAAGGAGTGTTCGTTACTGCTGGAAGGCGAGGACGTATACGCCCGGCTGAAATTTGAAGGCGGCGTGCACCGCGTACAGCGCGTACCGGAGACGGAATCGGGCGGACGTATCCACACGAGCGCCGCTACGGTAGCCGTACTGCCCGAGGCCGAGGAAGTCGACGTACAGATTGACCCGAAGGATTTGCGCATTGACACTTACCGCTCTTCCGGCGCGGGCGGTCAGCACATCAACAAGACGGAATCCGCCATACGGATTACGCATATCCCCACGGGGCTTGTCGTGGAGTGTCAGGACGAACGGAGCCAGTATAAGAACAAGGACAAGGCGATGAAAGTTTTGCGTTCGCGTCTGCTGGACATGGAACGCGAAAAGCAGTCCGCCGCGACCGCCGCCGAGCGCAAAAGCATGGTAGGGAGCGGCGACCGTTCGCAACGCGTCCGAACCTACAACTTCCCGCAGGGACGCGTGACCGACCACCGAATCGGCCTGACGCTGTACCGGATTGACGCTATCATGGACGGCGATTTGGACGAACTCATAGACGCGCTGATTACCGCGGACCGCGCCGAAAAATTATCGCGTTCCGCGCTCTCATAGCGCCGTATCCATGGGCGAAAACACCTTCATAGCGCTACATGAATTTACGGAAAATGGAATCACGCGCTTTCATAAACCGCGCCCATAGCGCGAAACCTAGGAACCGCGAAAATCATTCTATCTGAACGGTTGACGCGCCTTTGTCGCCCTCCGGAACGGGGGGAGATGTCGCCGTAAGGCGACAGAGGAGGGCGGATAGTTTATTTTTTCGCAAGCTATAATTAAGACAATCGCAGACCGCGCAAACGGCGCGGAATCTGAAACGATAAGAAGGTAAAGACAGGAAAGGATTCTATAGAAAACATGGAAACCCTGTATTTTGATTTACGGGACACGAGAGTGAAACAAAGCGACATCGCGGAGAAAATCGGGGAGGCGGCGAAAATACTGCGGGCGGGCGGCTTAGTGGCCATGCCCACGGAGACCGTTTACGGCTTGGGCGCCAACGCATTAGACGAAAACGCCGTGCGTCAAATTTTTGAGGTCAAGGGACGCCCGCAGGATAACCCGTTGATACTGCACCTCAGCGGCCCGCAATGGCTCCCGCGTTACTGCGCCAATATTCCGCCAATGGCTTTCATACTGGCGCGGAAATTCTGGCCCGGCCCGCTGACGCTTGTTCTCCAACGCCGGAACAACGTCCCCGACTGCGTGACCGCCGGACTGGATTCCGTCGCGGTACGCTGTCCAAGTCACCCGGTGGCGCAGGCGCTGATTCGGGAATTGGGCTTGCCCATCGCCGCGCCGAGCGCGAACGTGTCAGGGCGTCCGAGCTGTACGACCGCGCAGGAAGTCATGGCGGATATGGGCGGCAAAATTCAAGGCGTCATCGACGGCGGCCCTTGCGCGATTGGCCTTGAATCCACGATTCTGGACTTGACAGGCCCTCAGCCGCGTTTACTCCGTCCGGGCGGCGTCTCCGTGGAGGCCATTGAGACGCTTATCGGTCATATCGCGGTGGACAAGGCCGTGACCGGAACGCTTCCGGAGGGCGAACGCCCGAAATCGCCCGGCATGAAATACCGTCACTACGCGCCGCGTATGCCGTTGACGGTGTTCAGCGGCGCCCCGGACGCGTCGGCGCGGGAAATGGCCCGGCGGATGTGTCCGCGTACGGGCATTCTCTGCTTTGACGAGTATCGTTATATGTTTCCGAATCAGGAAACGCGCTCTCTAGGCCCCTATGACGCGCCGGGAGAACAGGCCCGCCGACTGTTTTCGGCGCTCCGCGCCTTCGACGAGGGCGACTGTACGGAAATTTACGCGCAATGCCCCGACAGCCGCGGCTTAGGGCTTGCCGTCGGAAACCGTCTGAAACGCGCCGCCGGGTTTCATATCGTGGAATCCGACACGCAGAGAATTATACTAGGCCTGACGGGCGGCACGGGCGCGGGAAAGTCCACGGTTCTGCAAATCGTGGAGGAAATGGGCGGGAGCGTCCTTGACTGCGACCGGGTTTACAATCAACTGCTGGACGAAAACAACGCAATGCGCTTGGAAATCCGCCGGACGTTTAGCGGCGCGTTCTCGGTGGACGGAACGCTTGACCGTAAAAAATTAGGCGCGGAAGTGTTCTCGAACCGTGACCAGATGGCGAAGCTCAACAGCATTGTCTACCGCTATCTTCTGCCCGTACTGGAAGAGCAAATCGCGTCCGTAAAGGAAGGGCTTTGCGCCGTGGACGCGGTGAATCTTATCGAGAG